>JBNLCA010000325.1:0-3295 GCA_050303575.1 Paracoccaceae bacterium | reverse complement strand
GTCGATGGCGACAAGATCCAGACCCAGTCGGGCGTGATCCTGTTCGACATCGCGAAGAAGACCGGAAAGCTGGCCGGCGCGGCCGAGGATCAGGACGAGATCCTGCGCTGGGTCCTGTGGGACAACCACAAGCTTTCCTCGCAGGTCGGCGTCCTGCGCTTCCTGATGAACTTCCTGCCCGAGGACAAGCGCCCGCAGCCGGTGATCGACTGGATCGGCGCCCGCGCCGCGGCGGCCTACAAGATCCTCGACAGCCACCTCGAGGGCCGCGACTGGATCGTCGGCCGCGACGTCACCATCGCGGACATCAGCTGCTGCAGCTATCTCTATTATCCCGAGCCCTTCGGCTTCGACCGCAAGGCTTGGCCGAACATCGACCGCTGGCTCGACAATATCGCGGCGCTTCCCGGCTGGAAGCACCCCTACGACCTGATGGAGCGCGCGTTCCCCGCGCGAGGAGGACCGAAATGACCGAAGCCTACATCTACGACGCCGTCCGTTCGCCCCGCGGCAAGGGCCGCAAGGACGGATCTCTGCACGAGGTCACCTCGGTCGCGCTCTCGGCCAAGGTCCTCAACGCGGTCAAGGAACGGAACAACCTCTCGGGCCACGCCGTCGAGGACGTGATCTGGGGCAACGTCACCCAGGTGATGGAACAGGGCGGTTGCCTCGCCCGGTCGGCCGTACTGCTCTCGGACCTCGACGAGTCGATCCCCGGCCTCGCCATCAACCGCTTCTGCGCCTCAGGCCTCGAGGCGGTGAACCTCGCCGCGAACCAGGTGAAGGGCGGCGCGGGCGAGGGCTATATCGCCGGCGGCGTCGAGATGATGGGCCGGGTGCCGATGGGCTCGGACGGGGCCGCCATCGCCGTCGACCCCTCGCTCGCCATGAAGACCTACTTCGTGCCGCAGGGCATCTCGGCCGACATCATCGCCACCGAATACGGTTTCTCGCGCGACGACGCCGATGCGCTGGCTGTCGAAAGCCAGAAGCGCGCGGCAGCGGCCTGGGAGGACAAGCGCTTCGAAAGATCCATCGTCGAGATCCGGGACCAGAACGGCCTGCCGATCCTCGACCGCGACGAGTACATGCGCCCCGGGACCGACATGCAGGCGCTCGGCCGGCTCGACCCGTCCTTCAAGGCAATGGGCGAGGTCATGCCCGGCTTCGACAAGGTCGCGCTGATGAAGTACCCGCACCTCGAGAAGATCAACCACATCCACCACGCGGGGAACTCGTCCGGCATCGTCGACGGCGCCGCCGCCATCCTCATCGGCTCGAAGGAGTTCGGCGAGAAGAACGACCTGAAGCCGCGCGCCCGGATCAGGGCGACCGCCAAGATCGGCACCGATCCCACGATCATGCTGACCGGCCCGGTGCCGGTGACCGAGAAGATCCTGAAGGACACCGGCATGTCGATCGACGACATCGACCTCTTCGAAGTCAACGAGGCCTTTGCCTCGGTGGTGCTCCGCTTCCAGCAAGCTTTTAATGTCTTACCCGAGAAGGTGAACGTGAACGGCGGCGCCATCGCGATGGGCCATCCGCTGGGTGCCACGGGCGCCATCATCCTCGGCACGCTGCTCGACGAGCTGGAGCGGACCGGGAAAGGCACCGGCCTCGCCACGCTTTGCATTGCGTCGGGAATGGGGGCGGCAACGATCATCGAGCGGGTGTGAGGGCGCGGGCGCTCTCCCGCGAAATTCCTGGCGCAAGTCTGCGCCAGGAGCCGCGAGAAAAGAATCACATGTAGTCTAACGAATTAGAAATTTCGGCACCGAATTCAGGCGCTATTCATTTCCAGTTCATCTTTGCGTCCCGCCCGCAAAAAAATATTACGCGCACTGGTTGAAATTTCATGAAACGCGTGACGGTTTATCTTGTTAGACAAATTAACGATTTCCAAACAAACCAATCAGGTCAGCGCATCGAGCGTCGCTACGTCACCCGGCCTGTGGATAGTCGAAGGAATTCATCAAGATGTTTCTCCGGCACCGGCCGAAAACGCGCCCGCTTCCCGACGGGCGAGCGCTAACGAAATGGTTGATGAAACGTCCCGGCTTCGCGCCGATGCTGTATACATCGATACCTTGCTTTTTGGTCAGGTTGACGGGCCGGGATGCGAAGACGGAATCGGAGCCGTTCGTCCGCTTGACAGGTTTTTTTTCACATATTGTAATTCTTGAACTTGGACGAAGTTCCTCTCCCCGCCACTGGCAGGACGGAACCCGTCCCCCGGACCAGTCACTGGAAATCGGGGGCATCGGGGAAGATTGCCGACGGCAGGGCCCGGGACGGTCGAGGGAAGCGACCGCACCTTGGACGGGAACTGTAACGGTTTTGGAGGTTAATGATGATACGCGTTACGCAGAAGGCGCTGGACGGGATTGCGAACGCCCTGATGTCCTGCAACTTCGATGCAATTTCCGAAATGTTTGCCGACACGGTTTCGGTGTTTCTGCTCGGCGGCCAGTATTGTACGGCCACGCGCGCCGACATGAAGGCGCGCATGGGCCAGTTGATGATTACCGCTCACGCCGAAGGCGTGGTCAATGTCCGCGGCGAACTGGCGGCGCACGGCCTGTGCCGGAACCGCAAGGTCAAGACCTTCGTGGACTGGCACTATGAAATGGCCAACGGCGCGCCTGAAAGAACGACCTCGGTCGTCCTCTACTGGGCCGACCGGGGCTTCGGACCGCGCATCGAGATGGTCGAATATCTTGCGATGGCCTTCAACTCGATGCCGGCCTGGACCGAAACCGAGGATGTGCCCGAGGTTCGCGAGAGCGTGGCGGTCGGGTTCTGAGATCGGCGGCGCCGCGCTGACCTGCGCGTCCCTCGCCGTACTGCGGACGGCGCGGTCTGCGCGTCCGATACCAGGCCCGGCGGCGGAAATCGTTCCGCCGCATCGGGAAACCGCGGGGCGTTTCGCATCCCCGCGTATTTGGCCGGGGGCAGGGAAATGCCCTGGGCGCCGGAAGAATTGAAACCGCGGACCTCGGTCCGTTCTGTTAGTGAATGGTACGTATTGGGGATTTGCTTATGTTCGGTGTGTCCGAGTCTGTTTTGAATGGTATGGCGGTTTCTCTTCTCACGTGCGACTACGATCGTATCCTTCGTTGCTATGCCGAGACCGTGGCAGTGTTCCTGCCGGGCGGCATCTACCGTATCGCGGGCGAGGATGACCTTCGCGATGCGCTGGCCGAACATCGCGACGGCGCGCTCGCGTCGGGGGTCAAGGGCCTGACGGCCAGGATCGCCGCCACCGGCCTACCGCGCGGTCAGAAGGCGCGCA
>JBNLCA010000324.1:0-9203 GCA_050303575.1 Paracoccaceae bacterium | reverse complement strand
GAAACGAGGTTGATCAGCGCGCCGGGGATGAAGAACGGGCTCACCCGCTTCGGCCCGCGCTCCTTGATCAGGACAGCCGTCTCGGCGATCGAGTTCAGCCCGCCGATCCCTGAACCGATCATCACGCCGGTCCTCAGCTTTTCGGCCTCGGACGGGTCCTCCCAGCCGGCATCCCGGACCGCCTGCACCGCCGCTGCCATGCCGTAGAGGATGAAATCGTCGACCTTGCGCTGCTCCTTCGGCTCCATCCAGTCGTCCGGATTGAAGGTGCCGTTCGCGCCGTCGCCGCGCGGGATCTCGCAGGCATAATTGGTGACAACGTTCGACGTGTCGAACTTGGTGATCGTCCCGGCGCCCGACTCGCCCGCGATCAGCTTCTTCCAGGTCTCCTCGACCCCGCACGCCAGCGGAGTCACCATTCCCAGACCGGTCACGACCACTCGACGCATGGTTTGCCCACCTCTGATCTTGCCCTTGGGGTCGCTGATACAGCCTTCGCCAAAGGGGTGCAACACGCGCTGCCCGGCGTCGGGCGATCCCTGCCGACGCCGCGTTTCGCCATGCTGCGGCGCGGCAGGATTTGTTTCCCAAGCCCCGACAAAACCACATTGCGGACGAGAAATTGTCCATTCCAGGCGTTCTGTGGAGGCACCGGTTCCGCGACGGAAGGCGCCCGCATTACGGGCGCACCGTCCGGCCAAATCAACAGAAGATCAGGACAACACCATGAAGACACGTGCTCTCAAGGCCCTGGTAGTGGCCATGCTCGCAGCGACCCCGTTTGCCGCATCCGCACAGGACCGCAATTGCGAGGTCGCCGACCTCGGCCTCCAGCACGGTCAGCAGAGATACCGCGTCAACGCCCTAGTCGCCGACACGCGGATGGAGCGTTCGGGCAGCTTCCTGCGCGACTGGACGCAGTTCCCCGAGGACGGCGCGGTCCTCTTCGTCTATCCCGAACCGCGCAGCCTCGACTTCGGCAACAACACGGGCATGTCCGTCGACCTCGTGGCCTTTGACCCCGCCGGCAACACGATCGGAATGATCTCGTACCTCGACGCTTCGGGCTACAGCGTCGGCCCGAACATGGCGACGGCGCTCATGCTGAGCGGCGGATCGCTCCGCCGGTCGGGCATCACCAACCAGCTGAAGCTCGTCTACTGGTCCTGCATGCGGTACGTCGGCGAATAGGCACCTTGCCGACGGAAGAGGACAAGGTGATTGCGGCCTTCCGCCGTGGTCACCTCGTCCGTCCGTGCGTAGCCCAGCCGTCCCCCGCCAGTTTCTGCGACGCCGCGTTCCGCGCGTCGATCTGGCAGACCGTCGGCCCACCGATCTTTGCATCGAACCACCGATGCGCCGCCTCGGTCGCCTCACGCCCGATCCCGAGGCCCTGCGCCTCGCGCGTGAGAACCCAACCAGCCTCGGGGAAATCGTCGAACGTCGGGCCATGTCCCCGGAAGGCCTTGAAAAACCCGGTCTGGCCAAGAAGCTCCCCGCTCACCCGGTCGCACACCGCCCATTGGCTATAGCCGAGCAAGGACCAGCTCCCCGCGATCTTGAGGAACGCGCCCCAGGCTTCCGCCCGATCCCGTGCCGACACCCCGATGAGTGCCGTCACCAGAGGATCTGCCCAGATCGCGGCGAATCCGTCGAAATCGGCTGGTGTGAAGCCGCGCAGAACTAACCGCTCGGTCTCGATCACGGGGACATCCACGTCAGGCGCCGCCCATCATCCTGCCGACAAAATCGCCGTGCATCGACTCGTTCACCCCGTCGGCAAAGTCCTCGCCGTCCTTGGTCATCTTCAGATCGTCCGCACTCGTGCGCCATTCAAGATCGGCCAGAACGTCATGCACCGCGCTCCAGCGGACCTCCTGAAGAAGCCGCGCAATCACCTCGCGCTCTGGGCCGGTCAGCCGCTCGAAAAGCGCCATGCGCGCCGCCTCGTCCGGATCTAATGGCACCTCGCGCCAGTTCGGCCGCTCGGCGTGGCCTTGCCGGCGTATCCGTTCGACAAGAACGCACCTGCGCGCAAGGTCGACCATGTCGTCAATGAATTCCTGATAGTGGCTCACCTGCCCCTCCAAACGAAAACGGCGCCCCGTGGGGCGCCGCTTTGTAACCGATTGGAAAACCGCTCAGACGGCTTCCGAGATGAACTTCACCGCATCGCCGAAGGTCTGGATCGTCTCGGCGGCGTCGTCCGGAATCTCGATCCCGAACTCTTCCTCGAAGGCCATCACGAGCTCGACAGTGTCGAGGCTGTCGGCGCCCAGATCGTCGATGAACGACGCATTCTCGGTCACCTTGTCCTCTTCCACGCCCAGATGCTCGACGACAATCTTCTTCACGCGATTTGCGATGTCGCTCATGTCAATTCCTCTAGTTTTGAAGGGCTGCGCCCCTCTTGCCGTTGTCCCTCGCCCCGCCTTGAACGGAGGATACCCCGCACCAAGGGCGGCGCCGGGCCGGGTCGCGCCGCCTATAGCACAAGCATTGGCCGAGGCAAACGCTTTCGCAACCCCGATTCCGACCGTCGCGCGCCGCGTGGCGCAACGTCGCCTGCACCCCTAGTTCTGCGGCGCGCCAAGCTGGTTGCCCTTGGCCACCCAGGCCTCCATCCCGCCGCGATACCACATGATATTGGTATAGCCGAGCTTGCCCGCCCTCAGCGCCGCATTGTAGGCCGAGCGGTCCAGCGGCCCGGTGCCGAAGAAGATCACCGTCATCGACCGGTCGCCCGCCGTCTGCTCGGTCAGCCAGTCGCCGATCAGGCCCTGGAACCCGTCAGTCAGGCTGCCGTCACGGCCCGCGTCGGTGACGATCACCGCGTTCGGGATCGTCTGCTCGGTCCCGCGCGTGCCAACCAGCAGCCAGCGGCCCTGCGAGCCGACGATCCGCGCCACGTCCTCGGTCCGCGCGAGCTGCGCGCCCGGGATCGCCGTCGGCGTCGGTCCGTTGTAGGGCGCCGGGAACAGGACCTGCGTCGCCGGGATGCCCATGTCGGCCATCTCGTCCATCGGCGCTGCGGCACCAGATGCTGCGACCGGCAGTGCGCCGCCCGCCGGGACCGATGCTGCGATGTTCCCCGACTCGACGTCCGAGATCATTACCGCCAGGTCTTCCAGAAGCTCGTAGCAGAAGGTGATCGTGCCCTCGCGCGGATCGTACCAGGCGTTCAGCTGCTGGCAGTCCTTGAAGGTGATCGGCAGGTCGCGCGGCACCGCATAGGTCGCTTCCAGCTCAGCCACGTAATCCTGCAAGATGCCCTGGCCCAGGATCTCACGCACGAAGTTGCCGACCTTGGTCGACGAGTTTTCGAACGAGATCGAGATCCGCGCGCCCGGCGCATCCGCCCTCAGCATCCCCTCGGGATGAAGCGCGCTCACCCGCGTATGCTGCGCCAGGATCGAGCGCCAGGCCCGGTTCTGCTTGACGAACTCGTCCTCGCAGCGGCTCAGCGTGCGCTCGTCGAAACCGGCCTGCTGGGCGACGCCCTCGAAGACGCGCGGGTTGGCACCGTACATCACGCAGAACATGTTGCGGAACCGCTTGAGGTCGGCGGTATGCTCGTCCTGCCATGGCACGCCCTGCCCGCGCTGGGCGCTCACGATACCGCTGTAATACCACTGAAGCGCCGCGTACTTGGCGATCTCGGCATTCAGCGCGTCGTCCTCCGAGTTGCCGCTCGAGCGCGTCGTGACATCCGACACGCCCAGCGCCGAATAGATATCGACCGCGTCCTCCTCGGGACCGGTAGAAGGCAACTGCAACTCGCCGATCAGCGCATGGCCGAACTCGTGCAGCAGGATGCTCTGCGTCATGCCAAGATAGACCGCGGTGATGACGGCCGCGTCGCCGCCGAACATCGGTAGGGGGCCGTTCCCGGCGACGTTCGCGGCGCCGGTTCCGCTGGCAGGCGTCGTCGAGGTGCCGGTATTTCCGACCGGAGCGGACGGCGCCGACGAGGTCGTCCCGGCCATCTCGCTGAAATCGGTGACGTTGAAGCCGGACAGGAAGAACCGACCCTTGTTGTAGGCCGCAATCCCGACGGTCGTGCCGGGCGCCGCCGCCGGGATCACGTCGCCGACGACCTGGTCGTTGACCAGGAACTGCGCCGCCCCCGGCACCTGGAGGAGCGCGACCACATCCGTCCCGTCCATCTTGGCAAGGCCCGGAACGCGCGCCACTTCGGTCGTGTTGTCGCCCTCGAAGCAGGTCAGAAGCCCCTCGCCCGCACCGGTGATCTCGCCGATGCAGGACGCGTTCGCGGGCTTGTTCTGAAGCACGATCCCTGCCGAGGCGGAGTTGGCGTTCGCCATGCCCTGGGACGCCTGCACCGCCGCGTAGATCGAGATCGCCCGGCCGCCCGGGCTCGGCTCGCCCACGTCGATCACGTAGCCGAACGTGTCGTTCTCGGCCGACGGGTTGTCCATGACGAACCAGCCGTTGTCGATGCCGATGCTCCAGCCCTGCCGCACCGTGGTGTTGACCACCACGTCGGTCGCGTCGCCCAGGATCTGGCTCAGCTGGTCGGGATCGACATAGGCCGAGCCAAGGACCTCGCCGCCGGAACTCGCCGTGCCGCTTTGTCCCGGCAGATCGGTAATGGCGAACTTGGTCACCCCGAAGGTGCCCATGTCATAGGTCATCAGGCCGATGTCGGCGCCCAGCGCCGGCGAATTGCGGACCTCGCCGATCATCCGGCCGTTGATCGAGAACTTCGCATAGCCCGGCTGCTCGATGATCTCGACGACATCCTGCCCGTTCAGGAAGCCGGCATTCGGCACGCGCGCGATCTGCCGGTGATTGCCGTTCTCGTTGCAGAACAGGATCCCCTCGCGCGCCGCCGTCACCTCGACGAGGCAGAAGCCGTTCGCCGCGGTGTTCTCGAGATAGATCCCGATCGACGCCGTGCCCTGGTTCGAGATCAGCGAGACGTTCGCGACCGTGCGCCGCCCGTTCGCCGAGGGCTGTCCGGCCTGCACCGAAAGGGCCAGCTCGCCGTCGTCCTTCGAGTCGTTGCGCAGGACATACCAGCCGCCCTCTTCCCAGCCCTGCCAGGGCGCGGTCAGGGTTCCCTCGACCTGCCGGGCCAGCGGCCCGAGATGCGTGTCATGATCGGCAAGTGCCGCCGTCGCGACCAACCCGCCACCCAGCACCAGCATTCCGAATCTGACCATTGCAACACCCTCTCCAGACTGACATCACCATGGCTTTCCGCCCTTAGAATACGGGCGAAATCGTTCAAATCATGGCAAGTCCGCCATTCACGTGCAACACCGTTCCCGTAACATAACCTGCCTCGGGGCTTGCCAGGTAGAGCACCGCCGCGCCGATCTCGCCGGCGTCGCCCATCCGTCCCGCGGGAACGTTCTTCAGGATGCTCGCCTTCTGGTCGTCCGTCAGCTTGTCGGTCATCGCCGTGGTGATGAAACCCGGCGCTACGCAGTTCACGGTGATGCCCCGGCTCGCCACCTCGTAGGCCAGGCTTTTCGACATGCCCACCATGCCCGCCTTGGCGGCAGCATAGTTGCCCTGCCCGGGATTGCCGGTCGCGCCGACGACGGACGAGATATTCACGATCCGGCCCCAGCGCGCCTTCATCATGCCCCTCAGCACGCCCCGGCAGAGGCGGAAGGTCGAGGTCAGGTTGACCTCGAGCACGCTCGCCCATTCGTCGTCCGACATCCGCATGAAAAGGTTGTCGCGGGTGATCCCGGCGTTGTTGACAAGGATATCGACCCCGCCCAGCGCCTCGGCTGCCTGTTTCGGCAAGGCCTCGACCGCTTCGGCGTCCGAAAGGTTGCAGGGCAGCACATGCGCCCGCTCACCCAGCTCGGACTTCAGCGCATCGAGCGGCTCGGTCCGCGTGCCCGACAGGCCGACCGAGGCCCCGGCACCATGCAGCGCCCTGGCGATCTCGGCACCGATGCCGCCCGAAGCGCCGGTCACCAGCGCAGATTTTCCCGTAAGGTCGAACATTCGAACCGCTCCTTCATGTAGAATGCCCGGGACAAATTCGTCCCGCGAGTGAGGAAATCCTTGCCTGCGTCAGCCCTGCAGCGCCGCCGCAACATCTGCCGGCGTGCCGACGGCACGTGTCGACGCATCGGGTGCGATCCGCCGGATCATCCCCGAAAGCGCCTTGCCGGCCCCGATCTCCCAGAATTCCGTGACGCCCTCGGCCGCCATCCAGGCCACCGACTCGCGCCAGCGGACGCGCGCGGTGACCTGTTCGACCAGAAGCGACATGATCAGCGCCGGGTTCTCGACCGCGCAGGCCCGCACGTTCGCCACCAGCCCGACCCTTGGCCGCTCAAGATTCACATCATCCAGCGCCTCGGCCATCACCCGCGCCGCGGGCTCCATCAAGGAACAGTGGAACGGGGCGGAGACGGGTAGCATCAGCGCCCGTTTCGCGCCCTTCGCCTTGGCAATCTCGCAGGCCCGCTCGACCGCGCCCCTGTGGCCCGAGACGACCACCTGCGCCGGATCGTTGTCGTTCGCGGCGGCGCAGACCTCGCCCTGCGATGCCTCGCGGGCCACGGCGACGACCTCCTCGTAACCCAGCCCCAGGATCGCCGCCATGGCGCCCACGCCGACCGGCACGGCCTCCTGCATGGCCTTGCCGCGCAGCCTCAGCAGCCGCGCCGTATCGGCCAACGTGAACGATCCGGCCGCGCAGAGCGCCGAATATTCGCCCAGAGAGTGACCGGCCACGAAGGCCGCCGTCTCGACCCCGATCCCCTCGGCCTCCAAGGCCCGCATCGCCGCGATCGAGGTCGCCATCAGCGCCGGCTGGGCGTTCGCGGTCAGGGTCAGCGTCTCGATGTCGCCCTCCCAGATCACCGCCGAGAGCTTCTCGCCCAGGGCCTCGTCGACCTCGTCGAAGACGGCCTTGGCGGCCGGATAGGCCTCGGCCAGGTCCTTGCCCATGCCGATGGTCTGGGCGCCCTGTCCCGGAAATACGAATGCGCGGCTCATGGTCCCTCCCTCGCGTCACTCCGGGGAATAGCGCGGGGCGTGTCCCAGCGCAAACCCGCCGTCCGCCGTGCCTCCGCCGGCAGAAAGATCGCGCGCGCCGGGAAGCAGCATACACCCTCGCGCGTATGTCCCCTACACTCGGCGCCGAAAAGGAGACCCGCGCATGCCGCTCGCCAATACAGTCACCCGCTACGGCGGCATGGCCAAGATGTTCCACTGGGCGACTGCCCTTCTGATCCTGACCGCGATCCCGCTCGGCCTCATCGCCAACGACATGCCCTTCGGCACGACCGAGGAGCTGGCAGCCAAGGCGAACCTCTTCTCGATCCACAAGACCGTCGGCGTGACCATCTTCTTCGTGGCCCTTGCCCGCATCCTCTGGGCGCTCTTCCAGACCAAGCCCGCCCCCCTCCACCCTGAACGCACGCTCGAGACCTTCGCGGCCGAAACCGTGCACTGGGCGCTCTACATCTCGCTTGTCCTCGTTCCCCTGTCCGGATGGCTCGAACATTCCGCGACCGAGGGCTTTGCGCCGATCCTCTGGCCTTTCGGCCAGTCGCTGCCGCTGGTGCCGAAAAACCCGGCGCTGGCCGAAACCCTCGCCACGTTCCACTGGCTCTTCGTCTGGCTCCTGATCGGGGCCGTGGCGCTCCACATCGCGGGGGCGCTGAAACATGCCGTCATCGACCGCGACGAAACGCTCCGCCGCATGTGGTTCGGCAACGTCGCAATCCCCGAGCCTGCGCAGGTCCGCCACGCCGCCGCACCGGTTGTCGCCGCGGTCGCCGTGTGGGCCGCGGCCATTGGCGCCGGTTGGGCCATCGCGCCAAAGGGACCTGAGGCCGGCGACGGCCCAGGCCTTGCCGCCGTGACCAGCGAATGGCAGGTCACCGAGGGGAGCCTGACCTTCACCGTCCGCCAGATGGGTGCCGAGGTCGAAGGCAGCTTCGAGACCTGGACCGCCGCAATCTCCTTCGCGCCCGAGACCGGTACCGGACAGGTCGTGACCGAGATCGACATCCGCTCGCTGACCCTCGGCTCGGTCACGACCCAGGCACTCGGCCCCGAGTTCTTCGATGGCGAGGGCCACCCGACCGCCACCTTCACCGCCGACATTCGGCCCGAGGGCGAAGGCTATGTCGCCGACGGCACCCTTCGCCTCAAGGCGAGCGAACTGCCCCTTTCGATGCCGTTCACCCTCGCGCTTGAGGGCGACTCGGCGTCGATGGAGGGCGAGGTCACGCTCGACCGGCGCGACTTCGACATCGGGACGAAATATACCGACGAGACGCAGATCGGCAGCTCGGTCGTGGTCCATGTCGCCTTGACCGCGGCGCGCTAGAAAAGCTGAGGGCCGGCGCGAAGGCCGGCCCTCAACCATCTGGAAACAGGTGTTATTCGACCTTACCTGCCTCGACCGAGATCTGCACTTTCACCTCGTCCGAGATGAAGGGCGCATAGGAGCCGAGGCCGAACTCGCTCCGGACCAGCGTCGTCGTCGCGGTGAAGCCCAGCCAGGGTTTCTGCTCGATCGGGTTCTCGCCCGCCTGGTTCAGCACCGCATCCAGCACCACCGATTTCGTCACGCCGTTCAGCGTCAGATCGCCGGTGATCCTGCCGGTGTTCTCGCCCGTCACCTCGATTGCGGTCGAGGTGAAGCTGACCGCCTCGTCCTCGGCCGCGTCGAAGAACTCGGGCGACATGAACTGGCGGAAACGGTCCTCCCAGCCGGTGTACATCGACCGGACGGGAAAGCTGACGGTGACCGACGAGGCCGCCGGATCGTCCTTGTCGTAGGAAATCTCGCCCCCGAAGCCCGCGAACATGCCCCAGTTCGTCGAATAGCCGAAGTGATCGTACGAAAAGAGGATCTGGCTGTGGCTCGGGTCGAACGCATAGGTCTCGGGCGCGGCGAGCACGGGTCCGGTCATCGCGGCGAAGGCCAGGGGAAGGATAAGTCGCATCAATTTGTCCTTTGGGGTTGGGTTGCGCTCTCTTAACGCCTCACGGCCCAGGTTCATTCCCGTGCCGCCGCTCACGCCCTGTTTGGCCGCGCACATCACGTTAGCGTGGGCGATTCCTCAGGCATACCAGCGGTTTGCGGCCATCAGGCACCTTGACGGGACCTCGACATGGTCATCGCATCGTTGCCGCCCGGCGCCCGATGACGAGGCTTGCAACCCCGCGCCCCTTGTGTATAAGGCCGCATCCTT
>JBNLCA010000323.1:0-2686 GCA_050303575.1 Paracoccaceae bacterium | reverse complement strand
CCGGATCGAGCCTGGCTACGAGGGCCCGCTCTGGGCAGAGATCTGCCCCCGCTCCTTCTCGGTGCTGGTGCGGCCCGGCATGCGGCTCAACCAGATCCGCTTCCGCGAGGGCCAGGCGGCGCTGGACGACGACGCGCTGCGAGCCCTTCACGCCGAAACCCCGCTCGTCTCAGGCGAGGCCCTGATCGACGAGGGACTGGGTTTCTCGGTAGACCTGAGGCCCGAAGGCACTGACCTCGTGGGCTATCGCGCCAAGCCACACACGGGCGTCATCGACCTCGACCGGATCGCTTACTACGACCCCGCCGATTTCTGGGAGGAGGTCCGGACGGGCAACGGCAGGATCATTCTCGACCCGGGTGCCTTCTACATTCTCGTTTCCCGCGAGGCGGTGACCATCCCGCCGGACCACGCCGCCGAAATGGCGCCCTACGTGGCGATGGTCGGCGAGTTCCGCGTCCATTACGCCGGCTTCTTCGACCCGGGCTTCGGCTGGGCCGAAGCGGGCGGCGCCGGCTCGCGCGGGGTTCTGGAAGTCCGCTGCCACGAAGCACCCTTCGTGCTGGAGCACGGCCAGGTCGTCGGCCGGCTGATCTACGAGAAGATGGCGGCGCGGCCCGGCACGCTTTACGGCGCCGGCATCGCGTCGAACTACCAGGGCCAGGGGCTGAAGCTTTCCAAGCACTTCCGCGCCTGAGCGGGCGCGGTGGCGCCGCCTGTGGCGGCGCGGGAGGGGGCTGTCTGCCCCCTCTTGGGCCTTCGGCCCAATTCACCCCCGAGAGTATTTGAGAACCGAAAGAGATATTGACCGGTCTACCGTCAGGGGCGGTACCCGGTCCAAAACCGATTGCCCGCAAGCTCGGTGGCGGTGACGAAGCGAAGCGTGCCGTCAGGCCCGACCCATGCGGCGAGCGAGCCGGTCTCGGCAAGGGACGTCGGACCGAGAAGGCGGCAGCCACCGGGGGGAGGCGCCGCGTCGTTGGCGATGACGAGAAGGCGGCCGGGCCGGCATTCGGCGGTCAGACGGTCGCGCCAGCCGCGGCCCGAGATGGCGACGATCTCGGTATCGCCGATCGTGGCCGTCAGTGTGCCTGCCGCGCCCGAGAACCCGGGTCGGGCGAAGGCATCGGCCTGCAACGCGCCGTCTCCATCATCCTCGAGCCAGCTGCGCGCGACGAAGCCGTCACCGGTGGCCTTGCTCAGCGCCCGGCCCTCATCGGACATCACGCCGACGACTCCGCCGGTGTCGGCGATCAGGAGCGGCGGGCGCCCGTTGCCGGCCCAGAGCGCGAGGGCCGCAACCATCGGGACCAGACCCGCAAGGCGCCCCCGGCCCTGCCAGAGCAGCAGTATCAGCCCGCCCAGCGCGAAGACCGGCAGGAAGAAGGGTGGCGCGGCGGGAACATGGCTGACCGCGCCCGGCAGGCCTGTGACCCATTCGGCGACCCAGAGGATCCAGCGGTTGCCCCACTCCATCACCCAGAGCGCAGGGGCCGAGAGGCCGAGGGGCCAGAGCATCGCCGCGAGCACCGCCGCAGGCATCACGACCGAGCCCATGACCGGGACCGAAAGGATGTTCGCCAGCATCGAATAGTCCGCGACCCGGTTGAAATGCGCCGCCGCGAAGGGCGCGGTCGCCGCACCGGCGACGAGCGACGAGAGGATCAGCGTCACCGCCCCGCCAGCCCATTTCGGCAGGCGCCGCGGCGTGCCGGGCGGTCTTTCAAGGGCCCGGAAGGCGACGATCAGGGCCGCCGTGGCGCCGAAGGACATCTGGAAGCCCGGCTGCACCAGCGCCTCGGGCTGGACCGCCAGCACGATCATCGCGGCAAGCGCGATCGCGCGCAGGGTCAGCGCGCGCCGGTCCATCAGCACCGCCACAAGCATCATTGCCGCCATGACATAGGCCCGCACCGTCGGCGTCGCCCCGCCTGACAGCGCCAGGTAGAAGCTCGCCGCGAGGAGCGCGACCACCGCCGCGATCTTCTTGGTCGGCAAGCGCAGTGCGAGCGGCGGCACCAGAGCCATCCCGCCCCGGCAGATCGCGAAGACGAAACCGGTCAGTAGCGCCATGTGCAGGCCCGAGATCGACAGAAGATGCGCCAGCGACGAGGCGCGGAGATTGTCGGTCGTCGCCCGGCTGATGCCCGACCGGTCGCCGGTCAGGATCGCCGCCGAGAAGCCGCCGGGGTCGCCTGCGATCCGCGCCCGAATCCCGTCAGAGATGGCGCGGCGGATGCGGGCGACAAGGAGGCTGCCGGGGCCGGGATAGGGCGCCTCGAGCTCAAGAACTGGGCTGCGCGTGTAGCCCACCGCGCCGATCCGCTCGAACCAGGCCGAGCGGCGGAAGTCGAAGCCGCCGGGCTCGGCCGGGCCCTGCGGTCCGGAGAGGTGGCCGGTCAGGATCACCGTCGCACCGGTCGCGATCACGTCTTCCTCGGCGCGGCCATGGAGCGAGACACGGACCGTCGCCGGGGTGCGGTTCGGCGGCACGTCCTCGAGCACCACCCGATCCAGCGTCAGGCGCGGCTTGTCGGAAAGCGAGCGGTCGATCTCGATCACCCGGCCCTCGATGGCGCCGTAGAATCGGAAGTCGAGGACCGGCGCCGCCACGGCATGGGCGCGGTAGCCAATGGCGAGCGCGCCGAGACAGGCGAGGAGAAGCGCGCCCGCGACCGGCCGCATC
>JBNLCA010000322.1:0-2247 GCA_050303575.1 Paracoccaceae bacterium | reverse complement strand
GGAGTGCCGGCGGCAATGGTCACCGGCTTTGCGAACGCGAGCGGCCATCTGGGTGACCGGCTGATGGCCGCCTTGCGCGCCGGGCTCGATGCGGGAGGCGAGGCCGGGCCGGTCCATTCCGCCGGGCTTCTCGTCGTGGATCGGCAAAGCTGGCCGCTCGTCGATCTGCGCATCGACTGGACCGAGGATTGCCCGATCGCCGCTCTGGAGGCGGCATGGGCCGTCTACCGGCCGCAGATGGACGCCTATGTCACCCGGGCGCTCGATCCGCGCGCCGCGCCCTCCTACGGGGTGCCGGGGGACGAATAGTGGCGCCGCGCTTCACCTTCCGGCAGCTTTCCTACTTCGTCGCGGTCGGCGAGGCGGGCTCGATCGCCGAGGCGGCGAAGGCGCTCAACGTCTCGTCCCCGTCGATCTCGGCCGCGCTTTCGGACCTCGAGGCCACGCTCGGCGTCGCCCTGTTCCTGCGCCGTCACGCCCACGCGCTGACCCTCACCCCGGCCGGACGACAACTTCTGGCCGAGGCGCGCCGCGTCCTCGATGCCGCCGATGCGATGAGCGCGCTCGCCGCCGACATCGGCAGCACCGTCTCCGGCCCCCTCGCGCTCGGCTGCCTGACCACCTTTGCGGCACTGATCCTGCCCGACCTCAGACGCGGGTTCGAGGCCGCCTATCCCGCCGTCCGCATCGACCAGCACGAACTCGACCATGCCGAGATGATGGACCGACTGACCGGCGGCCGGCTCGACCTCGCGCTGAGCTACGACCTCTCGATCCCGCCGGGCATCGCGTTCACGCCGCTCGCCCGGCTGAACCCCTGGGTCATGCTGCCCGCCACACATCCGCTTGCCACGCGGCCGGCGCTGGGGGCCGAGGACATCGCGGGCGAGGACATGGTGCTGCTCGACCTGCCTTTCTCGACCGACTACTTCCTCTCGCTCTTCGAGCGCACGGGGCTCAGGCCGAACATCGTCGACCGGACCCGCGACATGTATGTCCTGCGCGCGATGGTGGCGAACGGGCGCGGCTATTCGCTGGTCAACATCCGCACCCAGGTCCAGGTCGCGCCGGACGGCAAGCGCCTCGCCTTCGTGCCGCTCTCGTCGGGGTTGCGCCCGCTGCGCCTTGGCCTTGCCGCGCCCGATGGCGGGCTCATGCGGGCCGCCGCCCGCGCCTTCGCCGACCATTGCAGCGCCGAGATCGCCGCGCGTGGCCTGCCGGGCTGCCTGCCCGACCCGTGACCGGACCGCCCTTCCGAATCCGGTTGCCAAGTCGCCAGAGCCGCGATTAGCCTTTCGCCACCAGAACAAGCCCGCCGCCCGTCATCGGCCTGTTGCAAGGCCACGATAGGCGCATCCGGGCATTCCAACGGGAGACCAACATGAGAACGACAGGGAAACTTGCGGCGTCGCTTGCCATCGCCGCGCTTCTGACGGTGCCTTCGGTGGCCGCCGCGCAGAGCATGGACGAGATGATGGCCGCCGCCGAGGCCGAGGGCATGGTCACCACCATCGCCCTGCCGCACAGCTGGTGCAACTATGGCGGCGTGATCGAAGGCTTCAAGGCCAAGTACCCGAACATCCAGGTCAACGAGCTGAACCCAGACGCCGGGTCGGCCGACGAGCTGGAGGCGATCCGCGCCAACAAGGACAATGCCGGCCCGCAGGCGCCCGACGTGATCGACGTCGGCTTCTCCTTCGGCCCGGTGGCACAGGGCGAGGGGCTCTTGCAGCCCTACAAGGTCTCGACCTGGGACACGATCCCTGACAGCGTCAAGGATGCCGACGGCAACTGGTACGGCGACTATTACGGCGTGCTGTCCTTCGTGGTGAACACCGATCTCGTCGACAACGTGCCGCAGGACTGGCCAGACCTCCTGAAGCCGGAATATGCCAACGCGGTGGCGCTGGCGGGCGACCCGCGCGCCTCGAACCAGGCGATCCTCGGTGTCATGGCCGCCGGCATGGCGACCGGCGCTGAGCCGGGCGCAGCCTCGGCCGAGGCCGGGCTCGACTTCTTCAAGCAGCTGAACGAAGTGGGCAACTTCGTTCCTGTCATCGGCAAGGCCGGCACCATCGCCCAGGGCGCGACGCCGATCGTCATCGCCTGGGACTATAACTGCCTCGCGTGGCGCGACGAGCTGGCCGGCAACCCGCCGCTCGAGATCGTCGTTCCGAAGTCGGGCGTCCTCGCAGGCGTCTACCTGCAGGCGATCTCGGCCTATGCGCCGCAGCCGAACGCGGCGAA
>JBNLCA010000321.1:0-8349 GCA_050303575.1 Paracoccaceae bacterium | reverse complement strand
CCGCATAGCGCGAGCCATCGCCCAAGGGCAGACCGGCGACCGCGCGGATATGCTGCTCGAACTGGTCGACGGCGCAGCCCTGCTGCGTCCAGTGGCCGGAATTGTGAACGCGCGGGGCGAACTCGTTGACCACCAGGCCGTGGTGCGTGACGAAGAGCTCGACCCCGATCACCCCGACATAATCGAGCGCGTTCAGGATCTTGCCCGCCATCAGCACGGCCGAGGTGCGGTGCTCGGGCGGCAGGCGCGCCGGGACGGTGGTGGTCCGCAGGATTCCGCCCTCGTGGATGTTCTCGCCCGGATCGTAGGCCGCCACTTCTCCGTCGAGCGACCGGGCCGCAATCACCGAGATTTCGCGGCTGAAGTCGACGAATCCTTCCAGGATCGAAGGCGCCCCGGCCATCGCGCCCCAGGCCGCCTCGGTGTCGGAGGTCGCGTTGATCCGCGCCTGGCCCTTGCCGTCATAGCCCAGCCGCCGGGTCTTGAGGATCGATGGCATTCCGATCGTGACCAGGGCCGCGGCCAGATCGCCCGGCCCATCCACCCGCGCAAAGGGCGCGGTGGCAAGGTCAAGCGATTGCAGGAACGTCTTCTCGTCCAGCCGGTCCTGGCTGACCGCCAGCGCCTTGCGGTTCGGTCGGATCGGAACCTGCGCCTCGATCAGGTCCAGCGCCTCGGCCGGCACGTTCTCGAACTCGAAGGTCACGACATCGACCGACGCGGCGAACACCTTCAGCGCTTCGGCGTCGTCATAGCTCGCCGTCGTCACCTTCCAGGCGACATGCCCTGCCGGCGGCTCGGCCGCAGGCTCGTATATATGTGTTCGGTAGCCCAGCCGCGCCGCCGCAACCGAAAGCATCCGTCCGAGCTGACCGCCGCCGAGGATGCCGATGACGGCGCCGGGATCGAGGGGTCTCATTGCGGCTCCTCGGGGATCGACGCCGACAGGGCCGCGCGCCAATCGTCGAGTCGCTGCGCCAGCGCCTCGTCCGACACCGCAAGGATCGCCGCCGCCATCAGCCCGGCATTCGCCGCCCCGCCGATCGCCATCGTCGCGACCGGGTAGCCCTTGGGCATCTGGACGATGGAGTAAAGACTGTCGAGCCCGCCCAGCGCCTTCGTTTCGACCGGCACGCCGATCACCGGCAGCCGCGTCTTCGAGGCCATCATGCCCGGCAGATGCGCCGCGCCGCCAGCCCCGGCGATGATGACCTTCAGGCCCCGCGACACCGCCGACTTTCCATATTCCCAAAGCCGGTCCGGGGTGCGGTGCGCCGAGACGATCTTTACCTCGTGGGCCACGCCAAGCTCGACCAGCACCTCGGCCGCCGCCTTCATCGTCGCCCAGTCCGACTGGCTGCCCATGATGATGCCGACCGTCATTCGCCCCTCCGCTTCAGGAGCCGCGACTATAGCCATGAGGGAAGGTCACGCAATGATGTCCGGGGTCAGTTCATCCTCGATGGCGGCGATGCGGTCCTTCAGCAGCAGTTTCTGCTTTTTCAGCCGCCGGATCGCGAGCGGATCGGCCCGCCCCGATTCCTCGAGCGCGTGGATCGCCTGGTCGAGATCGCGATGCTCGCGGCGCAAGACCTCGAGCTTCACCTTCAGGACCTCCTGGTGGTCCATCTCATGGGGGCTGTCCATATACGCCTGTATCCAAACCGCTCGCGGGGCGCAGAGTATCCACATTTCTGCGGCGCGGCTAGCGGGGCGCGTCGGTCTGCGGCCCTTGCGGCATCCTGTCCCGCGCCCCATATTCCATGAAACGGCGGTTGCCCGGACGGGGACCGCCAGACCCGCAAGTCGCTTGTTCAAGGACCTGCCAGATGACGAAACTGACCTTCGGCGCGCATCCGTTCCTCCTCGGCTTCGAGGAACTCGAGCGCCTTGTCGAGCGGACCGCCAAGGCCTCGGGCGATGGCTACCCGCCCTTCAACATCGAACAGACGAGCGATCGGAGCTATCGCATCAGCCTGGCCGTGGCCGGCTTCCGCGAGGAGGATCTTTCCGTCACGGTCGAGGACCGGCAGCTTGTCGTCCGCGGCCGCAGCGGAGCCGAGGATTCGAGCCGCGTGTTCCTGCACCGCGGCATCGCGGCCCGCGCCTTTCAGAAGGCCTTCGTGCTGGCCGAGGGCGTCGAGGTGTCCGGAGCGGCGATGGAGAACGGGCTTCTGCATGTCGACCTCGCCCGGTCCGAACCGGATGCGGTGGTGCAGACGATCCAGATCACGAAGGGGAAACGCGCATGAACACGACATTCGATTTCGAAACGCCGGGCGGCGAGCCCATCGTCTATGTCCGCAGCGTCGCCGTCGCCGACCTGCCCGAGGAGATTCGGGCCCAGGCCGAGGGGCTGGACACGCTCTACGCCGTCCATGACGAGAACGGAGAGCGGCTGGCGCTGGTGCGCGACCGCAGCCTTGCCTTCGCGCTCGCCCGGCAGAACGACCTCTCGCCGGTCGCCGTGCACTGATTCCGCCGGGGATTCCGCCAAACGGCGGATCACGTTGCGACGGAACGAACGGTGGCGCGCGTTAAGGCCTGGAACCTGCGTTGTCGAGGATTCCCCATGCCGGTCGCCTACAGCCGTCTCCAGATTGCCCTCCACTGGGTCATCGCGATCCTTTTCGCGGCCAACTACATCGTCTCGGACGACATGAAGGACGCGCTCCGCGCTGTGGCACGCGGGGCCGCGCCCGAGGGCATCGGCGCGGCCGTGCATGTCTGGGGCGGCGTGCTGATCCTGGCGCTGACGCTTGTCCGCATCGCCGTGCGCGTGGCGCGGGGTGCTCCGGAGCTGCCCGACAAGACACCTCCCCTTGTCGCGGCGGCCGCGAAGTGGGGCCATCTGGCGCTCTACGTGCTGTTGCTGGCGCTCACCGGTTCGGGCATCGCCGCCTGGTTCGGCGGCATCGACGAGGCGGGCGACGCGCACGAGGTGATCGTCAATCTGACGCTTCTGGTGATCCTCGCGCACGCTGGGGCGGCGCTTTATCACCAATATGTGCTCAAGGACGGACTTCTGACGCGGATGCTGCGCGCCAGCTAGGCGCTAGCTGCGAGCGCCTTCGCCCGATTCCCGGGCCGACATGAGAGTCACGAGTTCGGCCGCGACCGTGTCGGGGGAGGTCGGCTTCGGGCAGACCTTAGCCGTGGCGTAACGCGCCACCAGATCTTGCGGGTTCTGGCGTCCGGTGTGGAAGATGAAGGGTATGTTGGCCGCGACCAGTTGATCGGCCAGCGGAAAGACGGGCTCGCCCGCAAGGTCAACGTCCAGCACCGCCCCGTCGACCGGCACGTCCCGCGCCGACTCGAGCGCGGCCTTGAGCCGATAGCACGGGCCCACGACCTCGGCGCCGAGATCCTCCATCGCGTAGGTCAGGTCCAACGCCAGAAGGGCCTCATCCTCGACGATCAATATGGTCTTTCCGTTCAACATCTTACTCGCCTTCCTGCTGCTGAACATGAAGCATGTCCAGCACCAATTCCAATCCCTCCGGTTTCCAAAACCTCTGAACTGTTGCGTTCGCCTGCTGTGCCGACAGGTCTATCATTGTCGTGCCAAATCCCCGTCGCTCTTCGGGGCCGGCTTCGGGGCGCGCCACCCCGGTTTCGATCCACTTCAGGATCAGGCGCGTCTGGTCGTCTACGTGTTCCAACGACCAGTGGACAGTCACGGTTCCCTCCGGTCTGGACCAGCCGCCGTATTTGAGCGCGTTGGTTGCCAACTCGTTGAGGATGAGTCCCAACGGCGTGACGCTGGACGAGGGAACGACGACGGGCGGTCCCTCGAGCCGGACCGTCCTGCCCGTGGGCACGTAGGGGTTGACGATTTCGGACACAAGGGCGCGAAGGTCGGTTTCCCTCAGCTCGCTTTGCCCGGTCGACAGCGAGTGCGCCCGGGCCAGCGCCTGCACCCGCTCGCGCGTCTTGCGGGCGGCTTCGCGGGCGTCGGGTTCGGTGCGCGCGGTGGTCGAGATGATCGACAGGATCACCGCGAAGAGGTTCTTGACCCGGTGGCTCAGCTCGCGGCTGATCAGGTCGGCGCGATCGCGTTCGGTCTGCACCCGGGTCAGGTGCCGCGCTCGCTCGGCCGCCTGCGCGCCGCGCAGGGCCAGGATGCCGGCGAAGGCCACCGTCACGGCCGCGACGGCAAGAAGAAAGATCAGGTAGGTGGTCGTCTCGCGCTGGACCCGGTCGGCCAGCGCCGCGGCGGCCACGCGCCTCACTTCCTTCGCCGCCGAGATCTCGGCCATCTCGTCGCGGATCTGGTCCATCAGCGCCTGTCCGCGTCCGGCTTCGACCACGTCGAGCGCTGGCTCCAGCCCGTCGCTGTCGAAGAGGAAGACCGACTGGGAAAGTTCTGCCAGCTTCTCGTCGGTGAACGAGCGGATTGTAGGCAGGCGGGCCTCGAGTTCGGTACCCGGCTCCTTGACGCGCTCGATCTCGTCCATAAGCGCCTCGGCCCGCTGCCGGCCCAGGTGGTAGGGTTCCAGATAGGTCGGATCGCCGGTCAGCAGATAGCCGCGCTGGCCGGTTTCAGCATCGACCACGGCGTTCAGAAGGTCGGCCAGAAGCGCCTCGCGCATGTAGGTTTCGCGAACCACAAGCCGGGCGGCAGCCTCGACGGTGGCGGCGCGATAGAGAAGGACGCCGGCCAGGACGACGAGGGACGCAAGAATTATGAGTAGCGCGGTCACCGCCACCAGCCTTGCGCGCGAGCGGATGTCGGGTGGAAGATCGGGCGGCGCAACGGCACCTTGGGTCGGGCTTATCTCGGCCTCCATGAGCAACGGGCACCCGACCGACGGGGGCCGAAACCTGCTGTCCAGATCCCCCAAATGCCTGCCGGTCGCAAGCCCCGTTTTGGAAGCGGCCGGCTAGGTTTTTGGACAGGTTCGCTCAGGCGGCGATCAGACCCATGCTCTCGAGCTTCAGGAGCACCTGCTGCGCGCAATAGTCGACATCGACGCTTTCAGTATCGACCTTCAATTCAGGCGCTGCCGGTTCCTCGTAAGGGTCCGAAATCCCGGTGAATTCCTTGATCTTGCCCTCGCGCGCCAGCTTGTAGAGGCCCTTGCGGTCACGCCGCTCGCATTCTTCCAGCGAGGTCGCGACATGGACCTCGACGAAGGCGCCGAAGGCTTCGACCATTTCGCGCACCGCCCGGCGGGTGGCGGTGTAGGGCGCGATCGGCGCGCAGATGGCGATGCCGCCGTTCTTGGTGATCTCGGAGGCCACGTAGCCGATCCGCTTGATGTTCAGATCGCGGTGTTCCTTCGAGAACCCGAGTTCCGACGACAGGTGCTTGCGCACCACGTCGCCGTCGAGAAGCGTCACCGGACGGCCGCCCATCTCCATCAGCTTGACCATCAGCGCGTTGGCGATGGTCGACTTGCCCGAACCCGAAAGCCCGGTGAAGAACACGGTGAAGCCCTGCTTCGAGCGCGGCGGCGACGTGCGGCGCAGCTCGCCCACCACCTCGGGGAACGAGAACCATTCGGGGATATCCAGCCCCTCGCGCAGGCGGCGCCGCAGCTCGGTCCCCGAGATGTCCAGCACCGTATCGCCCTCGGGCACCTCGTTCGCCGGGTAGTACTGCGCCTTCTCCTGCACGTAGACCATGTGCTTGAAGTCGACCATCTCGATGCCGATCTCCTCGGCGTGTTTCGAGAACAGGTCCTGCGCGTCGTAGGGGCCGTAGAAATCCTTGCCTTCGCTGTTCTTGCCCGGACCGGCGTGGTCGCGGCCCACGATCATGTGCGTGCAGCCATGGTTCTTGCGGATGAGGCCGTGCCAGACCGCCTCGCGCGGGCCGCCCATGCGCATGGCCAGGTTCAGCAGGGAAAGGTGCGTCGTCGCGGCCGGGTACTTGTCGAGGACCGCCTCGTAGCAGCGGACGCGGGTGAAGTGATCCACGTCGCCCGGCTTGGTCATGCCGACCACGGGGTGGATCAAGAGGTTGGCCTGCGCCTCTTTCGCCGCGCGGAAGGTCAGTTCCTGGTGCGCGCGGTGCAGCGGGTTGCGGGTCTGGAACGCCACCACCTTGCGCCAGCCCAGCTTGCGGAAATAGGCGCGCAGCTCGTTCGGCGTATCGCGCCGGGCGCGGAAATCGTAGTGGACCGGCTGCTGGATTCCGGTCACCGGGCCGCCGAGGTAAACGGGGCCGGCGACATTGTGCAGGTAGTTCACCGCCGGATGCGCCAGGTCGTCGGCGCCGAAGACCTTCTTGGCCTCGTTCGACTTGTTCGGCACCCACTTGTCGGTGACGGAAAGGATCGCAAGGATCACCCCCTCCTGGTCGCGCAAGGCGATGTCCTGGCCGGGCTCGATCCCGTCGGCGAATTTCTCGGAGACGTCCAGCGTCACCGGCATCGGCCAGAGCGCGCCCGAAGCGGTGCGCATGTTCTCGACCACGCCGTCATAGTCTTCCTCGGTCAGGAACCCTTTCAGCGGGTGGAAGCCGCCGTTCATCAGAAGCTCCAGGTCGCAAATCTGGCGCGGCGTCAGGTCCCAGGACGGAAGCTCGCCCGCCTCGGTCTTCAGCTTCTGCGCGCTGTCGTACGAGACGTAGAGTTCGGGAATCGGGGCAAGGTTCGGAAGGGACATCGTCAAACGCCTTTTGAGGACGGCTCGGGCCGGTTTCGGGGGCGGACTTAGCTCTTAAAGCCTTAAGAGTTCAACCTGTCCGGGCCCGTCGCGGAAAAAAGAGGCCGCATTTGCGATGTCCGCGGGAAAGGCGGACGATTGTTTCGGTCCGGACCGTTCGCCCGAACCGGACGTGCTGCGCGGCGGCACCGGCACGGAACTGTGTTGGCCCGGCCCGTTGCGCGAAGGCCCGTCCGACGGTAGGCCTTTGACCCGTACCAGTATTTCTCACAGCGCAAGGGGCGGACGATGGAGGAGCATGGAGAGACCGCACGGCCGGTCTGGCCGATCCTGCTGCTCTTCGCTGGCGCGGTGCTTCCGGTCGCGGGTTTCGCGGTCGCCGGGATGCTGCACGGCCATTCCTACCTTTTCGATCGCGCCTGGATGGTCGAGACCGACGCGCTGATCGCACAGGGCCACTTTCCGCCGCGCCATCTGCCGGGCCTGTGGGGCGGGATCGGCGGGTACGACATGTTCTTCTACGGGCCGTTCCCGTTCTGGGTTGCCTCGGGCGTCCGGCAGCTTTTCTGCGCGAGTTGCGAACCGATGCGTGTCTTCGCCGCGACCGCCGGGCTTGGCCTTTCGCTTTCGATCCTGGCCTTCTACCTCTTCGCCCGTCGCTTCACGGCGCCCTTGCCCGCCGCCATCGGCGCCGTCGTGTTCGGGCTCCTGCCCTATCACCTGATGGTCGACTGGGTCTGGCGTGTCGCGGTGGGCGAGTTCTGGGCTTATGCCTTCCTGCCGCTGGTCGCCGCCGGCATGGACGCGGTCCTCTCCGAACGGCGCCTTGCCCCCACCGTCGCCGTCGGCTTCGCCGGGCTCTGCGTCTCGCACCTGCCGACGGCACTTCTGACGGCGCATGTGTTCCCTGTCGTCTTTCTCGCCTGGGCCTGGACCCGCCGCGACGTGCCGGGCGAGGTTCTCGCCGCCTTCGGCCGGCTCGCGCTTCTGGTCGCGACCGGCGCGCTTCTCGCCGCCGCCGTCTGGCTGCCGGCCTTCGTGCTGATCGACGACGTTTCGCCCGAGGCGCTCTACGACTTCTACCATTCCGGCGAGAACTGGCTGATCGGGCCGACGATGACCCTGGTCGAACCGCTGCTCTTTTCAGCCACACTCCTGTGCTTTGTCCTCTCGGCGCTGGTGGTCCTGTGGTTCACCCGCCTGCCCGCCGACCGCCGCCCACCGCGCGCCGCGCTCTGGGCGGTCGTGCCGCTGGTCGTGACGTTCGTCCTGATGACCCAGCTTGCCCTGCCGCTCTGGAAATACTGGATCATCGCCAAGGTGCAGTTTCCGTGGCGGCTTCTCGTCTTCTGCGACCTCGCCGCCGGGCTTGCCGCCGCCATCCTCGCCCGCGAAGCGCTGGCCCGGCGCGTCGCCCCGCCGCTCGCCATCGCGGCGCTGGCGGGGCTCCTGCTCGTGGACCTCGGCTACCTCGCCATGCGCCACGACACCAGGGAGGTCACTTCCAACCCGGTCTTCGCGGACGTCCAACAGGGCGCGGCCGAGTACCTTCCGCCGCCGCTCTTCGCCGAGATAGTCCGCCGGTCGGGTGCGCCGGACGCGATCTTCATCCGATCCGGTGTCGACTTCCCGGCCTACCTTGACGAGATGAAGGCCGAGGCGCGCGGCTTCACCGAATTCACGCTCGGCCCCCGCACCGCGACGGCGGTTCCCGAGCCCGGGGCGACCGAAATGCTT
>JBNLCA010000320.1:0-10123 GCA_050303575.1 Paracoccaceae bacterium | reverse complement strand
GAAATGGGCTGGCAGACGCTCTGGCGCACCGTCGTCGGATTGGTCATCGCGGTGATCTTCGGGACGTTCCTCGGCATGGTCATGGGCTTTTCCCGGGTGGCGCGCGACGGGCTTTATCCGCTCCTCGTCGGGTTCAACGCCATCCCCAAGGCGACGCTGGTCCCGGTCATCGCGCTGATCTTCATCGGCCAGCACGATTTCAACACCGTGCTCATGGCCTTCATGATTTCGTTCTTCCCGATCGCCGTCTCGGTCGGGATCGGGCTCTCGACCCTGGAGCCGGAGTACCGCGACATCCTGCGCTCGCTCGGCGCCTCGCGGCTGACGATCTTCCGCAAGATCGCGCTGCCGAAGACGCTGCCCGAGTTCTTCGGCGCGCTGAAAGTCTCGGTGACGCTGGCCTTCATCGGTACGAACCTGGTCGAGATCGTCTCGCCGCATGGTCGCGGATTGGGCGCGCTTTTCAAATCGGGCGAGACGAACGGGGACTATCCCCTGATGTTCGCCGTTCTCATCGCGCTCGCCGCCCTCGGCATCGTCCTTTATTACGCCGTGGTCGCGCTGGAACGGATCTTCGCCGGCTGGGCCGAGCGGCCGCAGACCTGACGCTTCATACCCCCGGGCCCGGGCGCTAGAAACGAAGGGGAGACAGCCATGCATGTCGACGGACGCTGCCATTGCGGGCGGATCACCTACGAGGCCGAGATCGACCCGGCGAATGTCCGCATCTGCCACTGCACCGATTGCCATGCGATGGCGTCGAGCGCCTTTCGTACCGTCGTCTCGACCGACGAGAAGGACTTCCACCTTCTCACCGGCGAGCCCAGGATCTACGTCAAGACCGCCGAGAGCGGGCGGCGCCGTCAGCAGGCCTTCTGCCCGGACTGCGGCACTGCGATCTACGCGACCTCGGACGAGCCGCCCGGCGCGCGCCGGATCGGGCTCAGGCTCGGCGCGGTGGTTCAGCGCGACCGGCTGGTCCCGTCACGCCAGTTCTGGGTGAAGTCGCGGGTCCGTTGGCTGGACGACCTTGCAACGATGCCGGCCGACGAGGCGCAGTAAGTCAGGCAAGGATCGCCGGCCAGAGCGCGCGATTCTTCTCGGCGAAGACGCCGATATGGCCGATCTTCTTCAGGCCATGCTCGGCGGGCTTCAGCACCAGCTGCCGCTTCACCGCCTCGGGGTAATGTTGCATCAGCCGCCAGACGACAGGCGGCGGGATCCAGGGATCGTCCGCGACGGCGACGAATTTCGCCTCGCCCCGCATCGCGCCCCAGTCCGGGACCGGCAGCGCCTTGCCGACATCGCCAAGGTAGAAGCCGCGCGTGGTGCACCAGCGGCGCCATTCGGAATAGACGCGTGCCGGCAGGTCGGGTCGTCCGAAAAGCCGACCGGGCAGGTAGCCCACCGCTTTCGTGAGCCACAGGACCGGCGGCGACCAGAACAGCGCGACGAACGGCCATTCGCGCCAGACGGTGTCCGACAGATGTGTCGGCCCGCTCGCGACGGCAATCAGCCGCTTGACGCGGGCGGCGCCGGGCTGGAACGGCAGCATGAAGCCGCCAAGCGAATGGCCGATCACCCAAAGCGGTGCATCGGGCACCAGCCGCTCGATGGCGACCTGCGCGGCTGCCTGGTCGTGCAGGCCCCAGTCCACCATGCCTGCCCGCGACGTCCGGACATGGCCAGCGGCCGAGGCGCCGAAATCGCGGTAGTCGTAGGAAAGGACCGCGTAACCCTCGGCCGCCAGCCAGGCCGCGAAATGGCGGTAGTACCGATGCGGCACGCCGGTCGCGCCATGCAGGACCACGGCCGCCCGTGGCCGACCCTCGGGCCGCCAGAGCCGGCCCTTCAGGGTCGCCTCGCCGGACGGAAACTCGACCGGCTCTTCGCCGACCAGAGGGGTGCCTTCCAGCGTCTTGTGCGGAACGTTCATGGCCGACTCCCACCAGTGGACCGATTGGTCTAGTAGCATGACTGGACCGATCGGTCCAGCGCCATTATGTAGACGCCATGAGCGAAGAGACGACACGCGACCGGCTGGTGACCTCGGCGGCACTCCTGTTCCGGCAGAAGGGCTACGAGGGTGTCGGCGTGGCCGAGATCCTCGCGGCGGCCGGCGCACCCAAGGGCTCGCTCTACCATCACTTCCCGAACGGCAAGGCGGACCTCGCGCGCGCGGCCGCCAAGTGGACCTCGGGCCAGATGCTCAGGATCATGGACGAGGCGTTCGACGGCAAGACGGCGTGGAAGGACGGCGTCGCGCACTATGCCGCCAAACTCGCCAAGCTTTTCGACATCCTCGACCACATAGGCAGCTGCCCGCTTCAGGCGATGCTCTTCGACGGGCCGGACGACACGATGTTCCGCGAGATGTCGGACGGGATCTACCGCGAATGGCAGGATCGCCTCGCCGGGCACGCGGTCCGGCTTGGTCTGACCCCTGAGCGCGCCGAGACCGAGGCCGAAACGCTGGTCATCGCCATTGCCGGCGCCTGGACGCTGGCGCGGTCGCGGCGCAACTCCGCCGTCATCCGCTCGATCCCGGCCCGGATGTTCGCCTGAGGCTTGCGAACAGGCCCGGGGCGCGCCACCTTCGAACCGGAAGGGGTTCATCCATGCGCATCCTGATCCTGCTGATCCTCGTCATCGCCGGTGCCGCCGGCGCGGCCTACGTCACCAAGCCCGGCCCCGAGGTGTTCGACGCCACGCTCCGCACGGCGCTGGCCGAGCGGATGGTGGAAGCGGACATCGCGCAAAGCGACAGCGACATCGAGGCGCTGGCGCTCGTCGGCTGCAAGTTCAGCCCGTCGGAATGTTTCCGTGCGGTGCGGGCGCTCATGGACGTCCGGTTCGAGGACAAGGGGCTCTACACGCTGGCGGTGATCTCTCGCCCCGAGCCGTCCACCTGCTACGGCGTCTTCGGCCAGTTCTGGTGCGACAAGGACGGCGGGATCTGAGCCGCGTCCGGGCGGTTGCCGAATCCGTCCGGGGCCCCTATATCGGCCTTGAGAGGTTGGCGCGGGCAGGCGCCTCGCCAACCCGGTCAGGTCCGGAAGGAAGCAGCCGTAACGAGCCCCGCTTGGGTCGTTGTCCAGCCTCTCACCCTTTTCCCCGATGACACACTTCCGCCTATTGTCCATGGGCGCAAAGCAATTCGCGTTGCCGGATGAGGACCGTTTCCTTAGGATCGCCTAATCCAGACAATTGGGTGGGCAGCATGAATATCCGTACATTTTCAGGAATTCTCTTTGGCTTCCTCGCGCTCAGCGCGGGACCGGCCGCCGCCCAGAGCGGCTGGGAGGGCTCGTATCTCGGCGTGACGCTGGGCTACGGCGACATGAGCAGCGTTCACTGCGACGGTGGCTGCACCTCGAGCATCGGCCCGACGGTCAGCGGCCAGGGCGCGCTTCTCGGCATCGCCTACGGGCACGACTGGCAGAACGGCCCGCTGGTCTACGGGGTCGAGATCAGCGTCTCGGCCGCGGGTGTCGATGGCGGATCGGGTTCGGTCCCGAGCTACGGCTGCACCTCGACCGGCTGCCTGACCGACATCCAGAGCGTCGTGATGCTGCGCGGCCGGGTCGGCCGCGACCTCGGCTCGTTCCTGCCCTATGTCACGGCGGGCGTTGCGGCGATGCAGGTCGAGGGCACGCTGACCGACAGCGGGTCCGACACGCTGACCTCGCCGGTCCTCGGTATCGGCATCGAAGCCAAACTGCGCCGGCCCTGGACCGCCACGTTCGAGATCAACCACGTGTTCGAGACCGATGGCTTCGTCTTCCGGCCCGGCGGCTGCCTCAGCCCCGGCTGCGCGGTCGAGGACATCTCGCTGACGACGTTGCAGCTGGGCTTGAATTACAGGTTCTGAGCCGCGATACTTCGCGCGACCGGGCCGCCCTCGGGCGGCCCTTTCGTTTGCTCAGCGCAAGGAGGATGTCCATGACTGTGTTCGCGACCCTCCGGGCGGGGTATCGTCGGGGCTGAGGCCCGCGACTGATCTCCGGCCCGTCCGTTCGCCCGCCGCCCGTGGCCGCGGGGCTTTCGTGACTGACGCCTGGGAACATTCCATTGACCCAACAAACGCTTGCCGGCCTCGGATGGTCGGCCTTCTTCCTGTCGCAGCTCGACCTTGACGAGCTTTCCCTGACACCTGCCCGCGTTTCGGCCGTGCACCGCTCGCGCCTCGAGGCGCTTACCGAGGCCGGGCCGGTCTCGGTCGAACCCGGCGATACCGGCAGCTACGCCGTGGGCGACTGGCTGCTCCTCGACGGGCCGCGTGTCGTGCGTCGGCTAGATCGGCGGTCGGTCCTTGCGCGCAAGGCGGCCGGGACCGGTGCCGAGCGACAGCTCATCGCCGCAAACGTCGATACGCTGCTCATCGTCAGCTCGTGCAACGCCGACTTCAATCCGGGCCGGCTCGAGCGCTATCTGGCGCTCGCCGCCGAGGCGGGATGCGAGGCGGTGGTGCTTCTGACCAAGGCCGATCTGGTCGAGGATGCGGCGGACTACGCGTGCAAGGCCGAGAAACTGGCGCGCGGGCTAATCGCGATGCCGGTCAACGCGACCGATCCGGCGGTCGCCGGGATGTTGGCGCCCTGGACGAAGGCCGGCCGCACCGTGGCGCTGCTCGGTTCGTCCGGTGTAGGCAAGACGACCCTGACCAACGCGCTGACCGGGCGGGCGGATGCGACCCAGGCGATCCGAGAGGACGACGCCAAGGGCCGGCACACGACAACACACCGGGCGCTGGTTCCGATCCCCTCGGGCGGCTGGCTGATCGACACGCCCGGGATGCGGGAACTACGGCTGGCGGACGTGGCGGACGGTATCGCCGAAGTCTTCTCGGACATCGAGGAAATCGCGGAAAACTGCCGGTTCAGAGACTGTTCTCACGCCTCGGAACCCGGCTGCGCGGTGCAGGCGGCGATCGCCGAGGGTGCCTTGGATCCGCGGCGCCTGGCCAGCTGGGAAAAGCTCAGGCGCGAGGACCGATACAACAGCGAGACGCTGGCCGAGGCGCACGACCGAAACCGCAAGTTCGGCAAGATGGTGAAGAAGGCGCTGGCGCTGAAGGACAGGCTGGATCGGTGAGTCAGCCCAAATCTCGTCGAAGAGATTTGCAAAAGTCTTCGAAGGCTTTGACCTCAGTGCGCCGCAATCGCCGTGGGCGTGGTCTCGCAGGCCCAGCTGGTCTGGGCGAGCGATTCGACAGCGCCCGGCCGGGCCGCGCGCAGCCGCGCAATGGCCGCGTCTCGCTCCTCGCCATTGTCGACCATCAGCTTGAGGACGGCCATGCCGGACCGGCCGCAGCCGCCGTAGCAATGGACGAGGACCTTTCCGCCGGCCTTGAGCACGTCCATCACCTGCGCCTCGAGCGAGGGCCATTCGGCAATCGCCTTGGCGCAGGGCGCGCGGAAGTCGGTGACCGGGAAATGTCGCCATGAAATCGAGGACTTGGCCAGGTCGGCGGCCAAGGTGTCGGCGCCGATTGCTTCAAGCTCGATATCGGACGTCATCGTAAGGACGAGGTCGGGATGCCAGTCGAGGAGCGCCGCAAGGTCGCCGGCATAGTCGCCATGGCGTCCCGGAGCGCGGCTCAGGCCGATCAACCCGCCGGAAAGCGGAACTTCGGCTATCTCGAACACTGGTACAACCGCCTTTCTTCCCCCCAAGTAAGTCCAATGTATGCACGCTCTGCGCCGCAGCATAGTCACAAATTCCTTACTTACCGTAATCGTGTACGGATGTTGCCGGGTGGACGCGCCGGGGCGGGCGTCATAGGTTGAGCGCGGACCGATCTCCCCCCGCGAGGCAGGATGCAGGACGCGCCCGAGAGCTACAGGGTTCTCGCCCGGAAATACCGCCCGGAGACCTTCGCCGACCTCGTCGGCCAGGAGGCGATGGTCCGCACGCTGAAGAACGCGTTCGAGGCGGACCGGATCGCCCAAGCCTTCATCATGACCGGCATCCGCGGAACGGGGAAGACGACCACCGCACGGATCATCGCCAAGGGACTGAACTGCGTTGGGCCGGACGGCCAGGGCGGCCCGACGACCGATCCGTGCGGCAAGTGCGAACATTGCGTCGCCATCATGGAGGGACGTCACGTCGACGTCCTGGAAATGGACGCGGCAAGCCGTACCGGCGTGAACGACATCCGCGAAATCATTGAAAGCGTTCACTATCGCGCCGCTTCGGCGCGGTACAAGGTATACATCATCGACGAAGTTCACATGCTGTCGACAAGCGCGTTCAACGCGCTCCTGAAGACGCTGGAAGAGCCGCCGGCGCATGTGAAGTTCATCTTTGCCACGACGGAGATACGCAAGGTGCCGGTGACGGTCCTGAGCCGTTGCCAGCGGTTCGACCTGCGTCGGATCGAGCCCGAAGTGATGATCGGGCTTCTCAGGAAGATCGCGACGGCCGAGAAGGCCGACATCGCAGACGATGCGCTGGCGCTGATCACGCGGGCGGCCGAGGGATCGGCACGGGATGCAACCTCGCTCCTAGACCAGGCGATCAGCCACGGCGCGGGCGAGACGACGGCCGATCAGGTGCGCGCGATGCTGGGCCTGGCCGACCGTGGCCGGGTGCTCGACCTTTTCGATCTGATCATGGCCGGCGATGCCGGCGCGGCCCTCTCGGAACTGTCGCAGCAATACAGCGACGGCGCCGACCCGATGGCGGTCCTGCGTGACCTGGCCGAGATCACGCACTGGATAAGCGTCATCAAGATCACGCCGGAAGCCGCTGACGATCCTACGGTTTCTCCCGACGAAAAGGCGCGCGGCCTGGCCATGGCCGAGCGGCTGCCGATGCGGGCCCTGGCGCGGATGTGGCAGATGCTGCTGAAGGCGCTGGAAGAGGTCGCGCAGGCGCCGAACGCGATGATGGCGGCCGAGATGGCGGTGATCCGGCTGACCCATGTCAGCACGCTCCCCAGCCCCGAGGACCTGGTGGCCAAGCTCCAGACGAACCCGCCGCAGCCGCCCGCCGGAGGCGGCGGAGGCGGCAGCGGGCGCGCGCCGGTGCAGGCCCCGGCCATGCGGACGACCTCTGCGCCGGGCGCCACCGGCGCGGCGACCGCGCTGGCGGTCGCGCCCGAGACAGCGCTTGCCCGCTATGCAAGGTTCGAGGACGTGGTCGAACTCATCCGCGCCAACCGCGACGTCAAGCTGCTGGTCGAAGTCGAGGCCTATGTCCGGCTGGCCCGTTATACCCCCGGCCGGATCGAGTTCGAGCCCGCCGACGGTGCGCCCGCCGACCTTGCCTCGCGGCTGGGTCAGCGGCTTCAGGCCTTCACCGGCGTGCGCTGGGGCGTGTCGCTGGTCAACGAGGGCGGCGCACCGACCATAAGCGAGGCGCGCAACGAGGCCGAGGACGCGATGAAGGCGGCTGCGATGGATCATCCGCTGGTCCAGGCCGTGTTCGCGGCCTTCCCAGCGGCGAAGATCACGGATATCCGTACCGCCGAAGAAATCGCCGAGGCGGCCGCCGCCGAAGCCCTGCCGGAGGTCGAGGACGAATGGGACCCGTTCGAGGAGGACTGATCGCACTCCTGGCGTCGGCGACGCCGGGTGCGGCCGCCGTCTGCCGCCAGTTGCGACCCGGCTGGACCCCCGAGGACGGGCCAGCGACTGCGCTGACCGAGGCATTGGTGCTTCTCTTCGCGCCCTGGCCGATCCTGACCATCGTGGTGATCCTGCTCGCCTTCGCCACGCGCCGGGTCGTCTTCGGCCATGTCGCGCTGGCGCTTGCGATCAGCCTAGTCGTCGTCCTGGTCATCGTGCCCTATGTTACCGGCAGCGAGACCCAGGCGCTGGCGCGCGAGGAAGGCTGCGTCGGGCCGACCTACCTGCGCTATGTCGTCGGTGGCCTGATCCTGGTCGCGGCCGTCGCCGCGATGGTGCGCAACCTGCGCGCCGCGAAGAAGACCTGAGGAGAGCGAGATGCTGAAGGGACTGGGCGGTCTTGGCGACATGGCCAAGATGATGAAGGCGGCTCAGGAGATGAAGGACCGGATGGAGAAGCTTCAGGACGAGTTGAAGCGGATCACGGTCGAAGGGTCGAGCGGCGCCGGCCTCGTCCACGCCACGGCGACGGCGAAGGGCGAGCTGACGGCCCTGTCGATCGACCCGTCGATCTTCAACCCGGACGAGAAGGAAGTGGTCGAGGACCTGATCCTCGCCGCGATCAAGGATGCGCAGGCCAAGGCAGCCGAGCGCACCAAGGAAGAGGTCCGCCGGATCACCGACGCGATGGGCCTGCCGCCCGACATGAACCTGCCGATCTGAGGGTCCCTTGTCCGACGCCACGCGCGACATCGAACGGTTGATCGAGATGATGGCGAAGCTGCCGGGCCTCGGCCCGCGTTCTGCCAGACGCGCGGTGCTGCACCTGATCAAGAAGCGCGCGCTGATCATGGGCCCTCTCGCCGAGGCGATGCGTCAGGTCGCGGCCTCGGCGCGGGAATGCCTGACCTGCGGCAACATCGGCACGTCGGACATCTGCGACATCTGCGCCAGCGAGGCGCGCGCGACGGGCGAGATCTGCGTCGTGGAGGATGTCGCCGACCTCTGGGCGATGGAGCGGGCGGCCGTCTTCAAGGGGAAGTACCATGTGCTCGGCGGCACGCTCTCGGCGCTCGATGATGTCGGGCCCGAGGAGCTGCGGATTCCGAGGCTGATCGGCCGCGTAAGGGACGAAGGCACGCGCGAGGTGATCCTGGCGCTCGGCGCCACGGTCGATGGCCAGACGACGGCGCACTATATCGCTGACGCGCTGGAGGAGACGGGCGTCGCGGTCACGACACTGGCGCAGGGCGTGCCGATGGGCGGCGAGCTCGACTATCTCGACGACGGGACGATCACCGCCGCGCTCAGGGCACGCAAGGCACTGTGATCGCCGGCGCGTGTTTCGCGCTTGATCGGTCCGGCGCCTGCGGCTCAACTGACGGGAAATGCGCGCGTTCCTGATCCTTCTGTGTCTTTGCCTGTCGACCGGCGCCCGGGCCGACGCGCCCTCGGCGCTCTGCGTGCAGGAACAGCTGGCCGCCGCCGGGTTCGATCCGGGCGGCACGGACGGAATCGTCGGCCGCCGGACCCGGTCGGCGCTGGCCGCCTATGCGGCCGGTCGCGACGATCTGCCGAAACGCCCGCTCGGCGACGACAGCGCGGTGGTCTGGTGCCGGGTCCTCGGCCTCGACGACAAGCGTCTGCGCGCCTACTGGCCGTCGAACGGCAATCCGGTACGCTATGTCCTGGGCGAGACGATCACCCAGCCGTTCAAGCCGCTGCTCCTGGGAACGGTCGAGAGCGTCCGGCTTGATCTTGTCCGGATCACCGGCGTCGATCTCGCCAACCGTATCACCCTGGTCGCGGCGTCGAGCAGGTCCGAGCTCGAAGCGGCGATCAAGAGCCACATGGGCTGGCGCCGGCTGCCCGCCGCGACCCGCGAACTGGCGAAGGAAGCCTGCGGCTGGCCCGGCGGCTTCGGCGGCTTTGCCATGCCGTCCCTTGTTGCGATCTGCCGCGACGGCGAAATCCACCCCTCGCCCTCGTCCGATCCGGACGCGTTCCGCGAGTTCCGGCTGCTCCTCGCGCATGAGTTCTTCCACGCGGTCCAGCTCCAGCTTCTGGGCAGCTCGCTCGACCATGCCACGGATCGGCAGACCCTGGCGTCGGACGGGCCCCTGTGGCTGGTCGAGGGCGCGGCCGAGCTGTTCGCCGGCATGGTCCTCGGGCATACCGAGGAAAGCTTTCGCGAGTGGGCGCGGACGCGAGTGGCCGGCGATACGACGGGGCTTGCCTCGCTCGAACTGATGGCGGACCGGCGGCAGCGGCGCGAGGAGGTCTACCTGGTCGGCAGACTCGCCGCGGCGGACCTTGCGACGCGGAATGGCCTTGCCGGCGTGATCCGGTTCTACGAACTCACCGGCCGCACCGGCGACTGGCGCGCGGCCTTCGAGGAGGCGTTCGGCGTGAGCGTGCGGGACTACTACGCCGCGTTCTCGGTGAACTAGCAGGCTGCTCTGCAGGGCCGGGGCTGCACCCGGCCCGGTGCTCGGCCCTGTTCCGGTTCCGCTTGTTCGAACGTTCGGGGGCCTATCCCTTGGCCACCC
>JBNLCA010000319.1:0-2507 GCA_050303575.1 Paracoccaceae bacterium | reverse complement strand
GACGGGTGCTGGATGTCAGCTACGGCGACCGGCAGGGCGTGGGGATCCACCGGGCGGCGCTGTTCGGGGCGCTCCTCGACGCCGCGCAGGCCGCCGGGGCCGCGTTGCGCGGATCCTCCGAGGTCCTGGGGTCCCGGCTGGGCGCGGGGCACTGGGTCACGCTGGCCGGCGGCGAGGCAGGACCGTTCGACCTGGTCGTCGATGCGAGCGGGGCGCGGTCGGTGCTGTCGCCGCTCGGGGCGCGACAGCTGGCCTACGGCGCGCTCTGGGGGTCGGTACCCTGGCCCGAAACGACCCTCCCCTACGCGCGGCTGAGCCAGCGCTACCGGCGGGCTGACCGGATGGCGGGTGTGATGCCGATGGGGCGGCTTTCGGGAGGCGAGCCCCTGGCGGCGATCTTCTGGTCGCTGAAGATCGCGGACGAGGCGGCGTGGCGGGCGGCGCCGCTGGACGACTGGAAGGCAGAGGTAGCCGCGCACTGGCCCGAGATGGCGCCGTTCCTGGCAGGCGTGACATCGCACGACCAGATGACCTTCGCCGACTATTCGCACGGCACGCTGGCCCGCCCCTGGGCCGAGCGGCTGGCGATCATCGGTGATGCGGCGCACCGCGCCTCGCCGCAGCTGGGGCAGGGAGCGAACATGGCGCTTCTGGATGCCGCGGCGGTGGCGCAGGCGGTCCGGACCCACGGGCCCGAGTGCGGAGCCGAGTACGCGCGACTGAGGCGCTGGCACGTGCGCCTCTACCAGGCGATGAGCGCGATCTTCACGCCGCAATACCAGTCGGGCGGCCGGTTGCACCCGATGCTGCGCGACTGGCTCTTCGTGCCGCTGACGCGGGTGCCGCCGGTACCAAGGATTCTGACGCGGATCGTCTGCGGAGATGTGATACCGCCCCTGCGCGGAACGGTGCGCAATTCCTGACGAATGCGAACTTCAATTCGTCCCGATTTGAAATCGGCAATTCCGCATCAGCCTGCGCAATCGGAATTGGCAGGGGAAATGGAGGAAGGCAGAGGTGTCGAACCCCATTCCCGAAGGAACCACCTGTTTTCGAAACAGTGCGCAAGACCGCTTGCGATTACCTCCCTGGCGACAGGCCGAGGGCACGATCCTCACGCGCGAACGCGCCGACCCGCTTCCAACGGGCGCCGGACCCTGTCCGGTTGACCTGTCTATGGCGGACGGGCGAGGTGTCGAACCCCAGCGCCGCAAGGCGCCCGGCTGCTTTCAAGGCAGCGTCCGAGACCGCTCGGAATACCCATCCGTGGCGGAGGGCGGTGGTCTCGATCCACATTCCCTGGGGAACAGAACGATTAGCAGTCGCCTGCGGTGCCTTACCGCTTCACCCTCCGGGGCGATGATGAACTGCTACTGGACGACATCGGTCATACTCCGTTCTGAGCGCACAGAGATAATGATTCTCCATTCGATCGTCAATTCCCATTTTCAGGAATTCAGTTCGACCGACAATTGCGGCGTCCGGGTCAGCTCTTGTCGAACAGCCCCGCCAGCGCGCGCTGCAGGATGTTCGTCACGCGCGGCCGCGGGCGGGCGCGGAAGGGGAGCGGGCGGCAGACCTCGATCGCGGCGATACCGACGCGGGCGGTGAGCGCGCCGTTGACCACGCCCTCGCCGAACCGGCGCGAGAGCTTGGCCAGAAGCCCGCCGCCGGCGAGCGAGCCGACGAGGTCGTCGCCGACCGCGACCGCACCGGTTGCGACGAGGTGGGTCATCACCGAGCGGGTCAGGCGCAGCGAGCCGAGCGTGCCGGCGCGGCCGCCGTAGATCTCGGCGATGCGGCGGATCATGCGGACGTTCTGGGTGAGCGCGGCGGCGACGTCCGCCAGCGCCAGGGGCACGATGGCGGTGACCCCGGCGACCGTGCGGGCGGCGCCCTCGACCTCGCGGCGCGCGGCCTCGTCCAGGGGCGCGAGGAGGTCGGTCTCGACCTGCGCGAAGAGGCCGTCGGCATCGAGGATGTCACTCTCGCGCCGCCTCAGCGCCTCGCGGCCGGGGGCGAGTTCGGCGCGGGCCGCGTAGAGGGTCGAGAGCCGGTGGGTGACGGCGCGCGCGGCCTTCATGTCGCGGGCGACGAGTGCGGCCTCGGCCGCGCGGTGGATTGCATCGACCCGGGCAAGGCGCGAGAGCGCCGCCAGCTCGCGCAGGACGATGAGGGCGAGCGCGATGAGCGTGACGCCGAAAAGAAGCGCGGCGATCATGCCGAGGAGCGGGTAGCTGGCCAGGAGATCCGTCACGAAGGTCCAGGCGGCGACCGAGACCATGAAGCCGACCGACGCGGCCAGGCCCGTCCAGAAAAGCCGCCCGAGGCGCGAGCGTGGGCGGGCGCCGAGAGCGATCGCCGCTTGCATTGCGCGCGGTTCGGGAAGATCGGCGTCGGGCACCGGCGGGGCGCTGGCCGGTGTATGCTCGGCCGGGGCGTCAAGCTCGATCAGGACGGGGGCGCGGGCCATCGGGGCCTCCTTGAGGTTCCCCCTTATGTCGGGC
>JBNLCA010000318.1:0-5792 GCA_050303575.1 Paracoccaceae bacterium | reverse complement strand
GACGCCTGCGTCCGGCGGTCGGGCTGGGAGCCGGTGCCGTGGGACGCCACCGGGCCCGAGGCCGAGATGCAGAGGGCCGGATGCGCCGCCCGGCTGGAATGGCCCATCCGCTGGCGGGCGCTGCCTTGGGCGGATTTCCCGGAGGGCGGCCTTTACGCGCAGGACAGGGACTGGTTCCGTGACCTCGAGGTCGTCTGCCACGCCCGCCGCTCCGGCGAGGACCTGCTTCTGGTCCAGCATCTTTGGCACGGTTGGCCGGACCCGCCGGAATTCGGCCTTGTCTCGCGGGCGCTTGGCGGGGGAGCGGACTGGCGCCACTGGGGCCATTTCCACGAGCTTCCGGAGGTTTGGAAGGTGCCGGCAGGTATCCTCTAGCGGGCAAGCCGGTAGCCCCTCCGCCCCTTGGGCCACCGAAACCGCCGGGATCATTGTCCCGAGCCCTGCCGCGGGGCTTGTCGCGCGCCTTGCCTTCGGGGTAGACAGGCCGCGCGCCCGAAAGAGGCGGCGGAGGCCGGTTTGAGCAATACGAACGATTCCTTCATCGACGAGGTGACCGAGGAGGTCCGCCGCGACAAGCTGTTCGCGCTGATGCGCAAATACGGCTGGATCGCGGTCGTGGCCATCCTGGCGCTTGTCGGCGGGACGGCCTGGCAGCAATGGCAGAAGGCGGCGGCCGAGACCGCGGCGCAGGCGCTCGGGGACGAGCTCCTTGCGGCGCTCGACACCCAGGACCCGGCGGCCCGCGCCGACGCGCTGGCGGCGCTCGACATCGCCGGGCAGGCGGCGGCGCCCAAGTTGATCCTCGAGGCCGAGGCGCTGGCTGATGCCGGCAAGCCCGAAGACGCGGCGGCGCAACTGGCTAAGGTGGCCGGTGACGAGGGTTTTCCGCGCGTCTGGCGCGACCTTGCCGCGCTCAAGCGGATCATCGTTCTCGGCCGTTCGATCAGCCCCGAGGACCGTCTGGCGGCAGTAGCGCCCCTGACCGTACCGGGCGCGCCCTACCGGGTGCTCGCCCGCGAGCAGGAAGCTCTGGCGCGCTTCGATCTGGGCGAGCGCGACGCCGCCATCGGAATTTTCGACGAGATTTTCAACGACCAGGAAGCTTCGCTGGACTTGCGTGTGAGGGCGGCGCGGATGAAGGTTGTGCTGGAGCAGACCGGCGATGGCGCCTGAGCGCCGGCCGGGAATGAGAAAAGGGAATGCCGCGGTGCGTACGACCATCCGCCTGACCTGCGTAATGGCCGTGGCCGTGGCCGTGCTCGCATCCTGCGGCCAGCGCGAGAAGCCGTTGCCCGGGGAACGGCTCGACGTGCGCGCGCTCTCCTCGCCGGCGTCCGGCGACCCGCTCGATCCGAATGCGCCCGCTGCGACGGGTCCGACCGGGACCTCGCGCTCGCCCGATGCGCCGGCGAACCGTGTCGTTCCGATCAACCTTCCGGCGCCGCGGGTGAACGGCGACTGGACGCACCGGAACGGATCGCCCACGCACCGCATCACCCATCCCGCGCTTTCGGCTCAGCCTATCCGTGCGTGGTCGGCCTCGATCGGGCAGGGCAACAGCCGCAAGGCCCGGATCACCGCCGATCCGGTGATCGCGGGCGGCCGCATCTTCACGCTCGACGCCCAGGCCACGGTGGCCGCCACATCGACGTCGGGCGCGATGCTCTGGAAGCACGACCTGACGCCGGCGTCCGACAAGCCCGGCGATGCGTCCGGCGGCGGGCTTGCCTTCGGCGCCGGCCGGCTTTTCGTTGTCTCGGGCTTCGGCACGCTCACCGCGCTCGACCCCGAGACCGGGGGCGAGATCTGGACCCAGAAGCTCGACGCCGTGGCGACCGGTGCGCCGACCGTGGTGGGCGATCTCGTCTATGTCGCCGCCCGCGACAGCCGCGCCTGGGCGGTCAAGGTCGACGACGGCCGGATCGAATGGCAGCTTCCCGCCACCCCGACCACCTCGGTCATGCAGGGCGGCGCCGGTCCGGCGGTCACCGACCGGCTGGCGATCTTCCCCTTCGGCTCGGGCGAGGTCCTTGCGGCGCTGCGTCAGGGCGGCGTCCAGATCTGGAACTCGACGGTCGCCGGCCAGCGCCGGGGCCAGGTCTACGCGACGATCTCGGACATCACCGGCGACCCGGTGGTCGATGGCGACGTTCTCTATATCGGCAACCAGTCGGGCCGCATCGCCGCCATCCGCGCCGCCAGCGGCGAACGGCTCTGGACCGCGCGCGAGGGCGCCTATTCGCCGGTCTGGCCTACTGGCGGCTCGGTCTTCTTGGTCTCGGACCAGGCTGAACTCGTTCGCCTCGATGCCGCGACCGGCGAACGGATCTGGGGTGTCGAACTGCCCTATTTCGAGAATGAGCGCGTGCGCCGCCGCAAAGGCGTTTACGCTCATTACGGCCCGGTCCTTGCCGGGGGCCGGCTCTGGGTCGCCTCGTCGGACGGACGGCTCCGGGGCTTCGCGCCGGAAAGCGGACAGCTGGTCTACGAGGCCGACATTCCGGGCGGCGGCGCTGCGGCGAACCCGGTCGTCGCCGGCGGTGTCCTCTATCTCGTCTCGTCGAACGGCCAGATTCACGCTTTCCGCTGAGCGCATGACGGTGTAAGGCGGCGCTTTCCCCGCAGGGCGCCAGAGGATCATGAGCTTCACCCTCGCCATCGTCGGACGGCCCAACGTCGGCAAGTCGACCCTTTTCAACCGCCTCGTCGGCAAGCGCCTGGCGCTGGTTGACGACCGGCCGGGCGTGACGCGCGACCTGCGCGAGGGCGAGGCGAAGCTGGGCGATCTGCGTTTCACGGTGATCGATTCCGCCGGGCTGGAAGAGGCCGACGACGAAAGCCTGCCGGGCCGGATGCGCAAGCTGACCGAACGCGCGGTCGAGATGGCCGACATCTGCCTTTTCGTCATCGACGCCCGCGCCGGGGTGACGCCGCAGGACGAGACCTTCGCGCAGATCCTGCGCAAGAAGAACGCCCATGTCCTCCTCGCCGCCAACAAGGCCGAAGGCCGGGCCGGCGAGAGCGGGCTGATCGAGGCCTTCTCGCTCGGCCTGGGCGAGCCGATCCGGCTCTCCGCCGAACACGGCGAGGGCATGGAGGATCTTTACGCCGCGCTCCTGCCGCTGGCCGACGGGTTCGCCGAACGCGCCAAGGCCGACGCGCCCGAGATCGAGGTCGATGTCTCGGACGAGGACGGCGACGGGGACGACGAAGCCTGGCGCCCGACCGAGGCACGCCCGCTCCAGATCGCCATCGTCGGCCGCCCGAACGCCGGCAAGTCGACGCTGGTGAACCAGATCCTCGGCGAGGAACGGATGCTGACCGGGCCCGAGGCCGGCATCACCCGCGACGCGATCTCGGTCCAGACCCGCTGGGCCGGCACGCCGATGCGCATCTTCGACACGGCGGGCATGCGCAAGAAGGCCAAGGTTCAGGACAAGCTCGAGAAGCTCTCGGTCGCCGACGGCCTGCGCGCCGTGCGTTTCGCCGAGGTGGTGGTGGTGCTCCTCGACGCCGCGATTCCGTTCGAGACGCAGGACCTCAGGATCGCCGACCTCGCCGAAAGCGAGGGGCGCGCGGTTGTCGTGGCGGTGAACAAGTGGGACCTCGAGGCGGAAAAGCAGGAGAAGCTGAAGGACCTGAGGGAACGGTTCGAGCGCCTTCTTCCGCAACTCAGGGGCGCACCCTTGGTGACGGTCTCGGCGAAGACGGGCAGGGGCCTCGACCGGCTCCACGACGCCATCGTCCGCGCGCACGAGATATGGAACCGCAGGGTGACGACGGCGGGTCTGAACCGCTGGCTCACCGCGATGCTCGAGGCGCATCCGCCGCCGGCGCCGAACGGCCGCCGCATCAAGCTGCGCTATGCGACCCAGGTGAAGACAAGGCCGCCGTCCTTCATCGTCATGTGCTCGGCCCCCGACGACATGCCCGACGCCTACAAGCGCTACCTGATCAACGGGCTCAGGCAGGATTTCGACATGGAGGGCACGCCGATCCGGCTGACCTTCCGCAGCCAGGCCGACAAGAACCCCTTCAAGGACAGGAAGTCCGCGCAGCCCTCGCGGCTGAAGAAGCATCTCGGCAAGGGACAGAAACGGTAGCGCCGCACGTGGCGCGGCGCGCTTTCGGTGGCCTCGGCTTCGCCTCGGCAAGAGGGGGCCGTCCGCCCCCCTCTTGAGCCTTCGGCTCAATTCACCCCCGAGAGTACTTGAAAACAAAAGAAGCCGCTTCTTTTGTTCGGAAATACTCCAGGGGAGGCGTCGCAGGCGCCGGGGGCGGAGCCCCCAACCGGCGCGGTCAGCCCGGCCAGTCGGGCTTGCGCTTTTCGAGGAAGGCCTGGATTCCCTCGTCGGTGTCGCGCCAGAGCATGTTCTCGACCATGACCGCGGCGGCGTGGTCGTAGGCGGCGCCCAACGGCAGCTCGATCTGCTCGTAGAAGGCGCGCTTGCCGATCTTTACGGCGGCGCCGAGCTTGCTGGCGACGGTGTCGGCGAGCGTGCGGGTCTCGGCGTCGAGCTCTTCTGGCGCCACGACGCGGTTGACGAGGCCCAGCGCCTCGGCCCGCGCGGCCTCGATGAAGGCGCCGGTTGTCAGCATCTCGAAGGCCTGCTTTCGCGGGATGTTCCGCGAGAGCGCCACCATCGGCGTCGAGCAGAAGAGCCCGATATTCACCCCGTTCACCCCGAACCGGGTTCCCTCGGCCGCCACCGCCATGTCGCACGAGGCGACGAGCTGGCAGCCCGCCGCCGTGGCGATGCCGTGGGCCTGTGCGATCACCGGCTGCGGCAGGCGCGGGATCATCTGCATCACCTCGGCGCAGCGGGCGAAGAGGTCGGCGAAATAGGCGCGGCCCCGGTCCTCGGCCTGGCGGCCGGCCTGCATTTCCTTCAGGTCGTGCCCGGCGCAGAAGGCCTTGCCGTTCCCCTTCAGGATCACCGCCTTGATGCCGCGGTCGTCCCCGAGCGCCGCCAGCGCCGCCTTCAGTTCGGCCAGCATCGCATCCGAGAGCGCGTTCAACGCCTCGGGCCGGTTCAGCGTCAGGGTCGAGATGGCGCCGGTATCCTCGCGGATCAGGATCGGGTCGGTCACTTGTCATTCCTCGCGCTTTGGCCTGAACATAGGCCCGGGGGACCGGGGAAGGGAAGGCGATGACGGCAGACGAGTTGCAGGCGTTCCTGGCCGAGTCCTTTCCGCAGGTGGCCGGCGATTTTGCCGTCGAGGCCACGGGCGATGTCACCCGCGTCCGGCTTAAGGTAGCAGAGCGGCATCTCAGGCCCGGAGGCACCGTTTCGGGGCCGACGATGTTCGCGCTGGCCGACGTGACGATCTATCTGGCGCTTCTGTCCCGCATCGGGCCGGTGGCGCTGGCGGTCACCACCAACTGTTCCATCGACTTTCTGCGCAAGCCCGCGTCAGGCTGCGATCTGATGGCCGAGGGCCGCATCCTGAAGCTCGGCAAGGTGCTGGCTGTCGGCGACGTACTGATCTTCTCGGACGGGGGTACCGATCCCGTGGCGCGGGCCAGCCTGACCTACTCGATCCCGCCCGATAGATAAAAACGCGTGACTCAAAAGGATACCGGGCTTTCGCCGGGGGACAAAAAAGAAGCCGGGCATTCGCCCGGCCAGGAAGGGGACCTTTCGGCGCGCTCAGTCGCGCCAGAAGGGTTTCTCGCTTTCGCAGCGGGCCTGGTCGCGGGTCACGCCGATGTCACGCAGGAGATGGTCGGGCAGCGTATCGAGCGAGCGCCGCGCGCTCCAGCGCGCGTGCCAACCAGTCAGGCGCGCCAC
>JBNLCA010000317.1:0-3593 GCA_050303575.1 Paracoccaceae bacterium | reverse complement strand
CGGGTTCGGCGTGGAAAATTGCTCCCGCCACGGGCCGGTTGGTCAGGAACCCTCGGTGAATGCCCACGCGCGGTCGAAGGCCCTGGCCTTCAGGTCCTCTGCCGAGATGAAGAAACTAATCTGGCCGTTGTAGTGAAAGTTCAGATCCTCGTGGTCGTAGCTCAGTGTGAACAGCCTGACGACCTGGGGATCGCACTGACCATCGCGACCCGTCCGTTCATTGCCGAACAGCCGATGGGGCGTATAGTCCGCCTTGCGCCCACGACCGGGAAGCGGGGCCGCGCCCCAAGGCCCCGACGCAGTTCTTTTGGCCTTGTAGGCGGCTTTCAGCACCCTGTCCTCCTCCATGACAGCAAGGCTGAAGGCGTGTCCATAATAGGCGTCGTTCGGAAACTTATCGTAATCGATCGCGTCATACTCGTGAAACGTGACCGGCCAGCGCCGGAACAAGGTCACCGGGTTGTCTCGCCACCAGACCATCGAGAACCCGTCGTCCAGCCCCTCCGGGAAGGCCGGTTGTGACCTCGGCGGATGCCGCGAGCAATCATCGGGACAGAAGATGACGGCCTGGTGCGGGCGTGGGGCCGGCTCGACGTGGTCCAGGTAGTCCGCAAAGAAGAACAGCGTGCCGCGATCAGGCAGATCGGGCATGCCCTCCCGCCGGGGCACCGCGCCCAGATCGAACTGCGCAAAGAAATGCATCGGATAGGCCATCTCGTCGCCAGCGGCATCCCGCTGCCAGTGACGCACCATCGGCCAGTCGCTGCCCGGCGGCAGCGTCGGTTCGCCGCCCAGCCAGCAGCCGGGCGCGCCAGGCGTCTCGTCGGTCGGTGTCTTGACCACAAGCAGGCTAGCAATCCGCGCCGCCGCGACCATCGCTTCGGCCTCTCCCGGTTCCAGCGCGCGGCATCGGTGCGCCGGGTCCATCCAGCGGGCAAGCGTCTCGGCGTCGGGCGCGGCCATCGTCAGGAACCCTCGGTGAACGCCCAGGAGCGGTCGAAACGGCAGGCCTCGAGGTCGGCCATGTCGATGAAGAACCCGATCTGGTCTGCATAGCGGAAGTCCAGGTCCTGGTCGCTCACGATGGTAAAGAGGCGGACGGCGGTCGTTTCGGAGCCGGCACCCGACGCCCCTATCGCCTTTCTTGCTCCGAACAGCCGATGAAGGACGCTTTCATCCTTGCGAGCGCGTCCCCTTGGCGCGACCGGTCCCCACGGCCCGGACGATGGGGCACTGGCTGCGTAAAGCGCGTCCCTCCGGATCTCGCCTTCGTCCACCGAAATACCGATGGCGTGGGTCCAGAAGGCGGTGTTCGGAAACTTCTTGTAGTCGACACCCTCGTAGGCCTCGAACGTCACTGGCCAGCGCCGAAACGAGTCGACCTTCCGGTCGAGCCACCAGTAAGCGGCGAAGCCGTCGTCGAAATCCGGATGGAAAGGCGGTTGCGGACGCGGCGGGCACCGCGAGACATCGCCAGGCGTGTAGATGACGGCAAATCCCCCGCCCGTCGGTTCGGACGGATCGGCGGGCATGCCTCGGGGCTCGACGTGATCGAGGTAGTCCGCGAAGAAGAACAGCGTCCCGGCGGCGGGCAGACCGGGCATGCCGGACGTCCTGGGAAGCTGGCTCAGGTCGAACTGGGCGAGGAAATGCATCGGATAGGATATTTCCTCGTCGTCGTGGTCCAGCTGGTCGGTCCAGACCACCGGCCAGTCGATTTCCGGCGGCAAGGTCGGCGCGCCGCCAAGCCAGCAGCCAGGCGCGCCGGGGGTCTCGTCCGAGGCGGTCTTCACCACCGCGATACCTGGCATCCGCGCCGCCGCGACCATCGCCTCGAGTTCATCCGGCTCCACCGGTCGCTCCCGAAGTGAAGGATCCATCCAGCGGGCGTAAGTTTCTGCGTCGATCTCACTCATCGCCCGCACTCTGATCCCGAAGCCCCCGAAGGCGCAACCGCGGCGCCACGTCAGGCATCCGGCCGAGCCGCCAGTGCCAGCCCGTCGACCACCGCCGTGAAGGCTTCGGACCGAAGAATGTCGGCCGCCGGGCAAAGCGCACGCATCTCGTCCGACACGAGCCCCATCAGACTCGAGCCGCCGACCAGGATGATCCGCCCGATCCGGTCCGGCCCCAAGCCGGCGAGGCGCAACGTTTCGGCCGCCGCAGCGCCGAGGTCGGCGCGGCTTGCAGCGAGCGCCGCGTTCAACCCGGCGGCCGTGACCGCGGCGCTCAGTCCCGGCTCGACGAAGCCCATGTCGATGCCGCCCGCGCCGGCCTCGTTGGCGGCGATCTTGCCGCGCTCGACCGCGAAGGCGAGTTCGTGGCCGAGCTCCTCCTCAAGCACCTCGGCGAAGCGGCCCATGCGCAGCGGATCGACCGCCAGGCGGACCATGTCGGCCGCCATGCGCCGCGTCTCGGGCGTGTAGAGGAACGGGATCTTCGCCCAGGTGGCAAGGTCGACATAGGGCGCGCGCGGCACCGGCAGAAGCCCCTCGCCGAAGTCGCGGCGCAGCTGGGTCCCGAGGCCGAGCTCGGGCATCACATGGGCCATCGACACCGCATGGTCGAAGTCGGTGCCGCCGAGGCGAACGCCGTGGCTGGCCAGGATCTCGGGCCGGTCTCCGGCGCTACGGAAGACCGAGAAATCCGACGTACCGCCGCCGATATCGACGACGAGCCCGACGCCGGTGGCGTCGCCCATCGACTGGCAGGCGATCGCCGCCGCCTCGGGTTCGGGCAGGAAGGCGACCTCGTCGAACCCGGCGGCAAGGTAACAGGCGCGCAGGTCCGCCTCGGCCTGGGCGTCGCGCCCGGCATGCGCCGAATGGAAGTGCACCGGCCGGCCCGAGAGCACGCGCCGGAAACGCCGACCGGTCTCGCCCTCGGCCCGTTCGCGAAGATTGCCAAGGAAGGCGGTGACGACCTCGGCCAGCGTGCGCCGCCGGCCGCCGATCAGCCGGCTCTCGTGCAGAAGCGGCAGGCCGAGCACGCTTTTCAGCGCGCGCATGTAGCGCCCCTCCTCGCCCGCGATCAGCGCCCTGGCCGCCGCCGCGCCGATCGCCATCGGCCCGCCCCCGGCCGGGAAGAAGACGGCCGTCGGCAATGTCTCCGCTCCCGCCTCGATGGCGATCCGGCGCACGCGGGCGCCGTCGGCAATGGCGGCCGCGGAGTTCGAGGTTCCGAAGTCGATGGCAAGCGTGTCGGTCGTCATGGCGCACCCGGGCGAAGGGTCGTGCGGCATAGCCCAGGCGGACCAACGGGGCAACAGGTTTACAAGCGGGACGCAGCCGCGTCCCGGAACGGCCAGCGGGCTGTGGCGCCGGTCGTCGCGCGCCTGCGGTGCCCGGCTCCGCCACCCGGGTCCGACCGCGCTGGAGACGTGTCTCTTCCGGTGATCGGCGCCTCGCTTCGGCAGTTCTAGTTTGTCTCCGTTTCGCTACGGCAGTTCTTATTTGCCTCCGCTTCGCTTCGGCGGGGGCTCTTCCCCCGTCGCCCTGAGGGGCAACTCCCCAGCGGGACTTGTCGATACCGGGACGGCCACATCCCTGCTTCTCATTCGGTTCTCAAATATTCTCGGGGGTGAATTGAGCCGG
>JBNLCA010000316.1:0-1756 GCA_050303575.1 Paracoccaceae bacterium | reverse complement strand
TCGGCCAGCCTTTACAGGGGCCTGGCCGAGGCGGCGGGCTATCCGATGAACTACCATGTCACGGGGTCCGTGCGCCTCGGCCACTCGCCCGAGCGGCTGATGGAGTTCAAGCGCGTCGTCCAGATGGGCCGGCATCAGGGGATGGAGCTCGACATCCTGACACCGGACGAGATCCGGTCCCGCTATCCCTTCGCCGAGACGCACGACCTGACCGGCGCGCTCTATGACCCGTCGGACGGCGACATCGACCCGGCGCAGCTGACCCAGGCACTGGCCAAGGGCGCGCGGGACATGGGCGCGAAAGTGATCAGGTTCTGCCCGGTCACCGGCGTCCGGCGCGAGGGCGATTGGGTGATCGAGACGCCCAAGGGCGAGATCCGCTGCGAGAAGGTGGTGAACGCCGCCGGCTACTATGCCGGGCAGGTCGGCCGGATGTTCGGCCGCGAGGTGCCGATGATGGTTATGAGCCACCAGTACCTCCTCTTTGACACGATCCCCGAACTTGAAGCCTGGAGCCGCGAGGCCGGCGCGAAGCTCCCGCTCCTGCGCGACGTCGATACGTCCTACTACCTGCGTCAGGAAAAATTCGGCATGAATCTCGGCCCTTACGAGCGCGATTGCCGCGCGCATTGGGTGGGCGAGCCGGTGCCGGACGACTTTTCCTTCCAGCTCTTCCCGGACGATCTCGACCGATTGGAGCCGTACATCGCCGACGCGATGGAACGCGTGCCGATCCTGGGTGAGGCGCGGCTGCAGAAGGTAATCAACGGCCCGATTCCCTACACACCCGACGGCAATCCGCTGATCGGCCCGATGCCGGGCGTGCCCGACGCCTTCGAGGCCTGCGTCTTCACCTTCGGCATCTGCCAGGCCGGGGGTGCCGGCAAGGTGCTGGCCGAATGGGTGACCGAGGGGCGCACGGAATGGGACATGTGGTCCTGCGATCCGCGCAGGTTCACCGGGTTCGAGGGCGCGGACTACTGCGTCGCCAAGGGGATCGAGGTCTACGGCCACGAATACGCGATCCACTTTCCGACGCACGCCTGGCCGGCCGGCCGGCCTCAGAAGATGTCGCCGGTCCACGACCGGACCGTGGCGCTGGGCGCCCAGTTCGGCGCCTGGAACGGTTGGGAGCGGGCGATGTGGTATGCGCGGCCGGGCGACGATGTGTCCGAGGCGGCGCAGCGCACGTGGGACCGCACGGGCCCGTGGTTCGAGGCGGTGCGCGAAGAATGCCTCGCGGTCCGCGATCATGCCGGGATCCTCGACCTGCCGGGTTTCTCGCGCTTCCGGCTCAGCGGGGCGGGCGCCGCCGGATGGCTGTCCGAGCAGATCACCGGCCGGGTGCCCGTCGAAGGACGGGTCGGGCTAGGCTATTTCGCCGACGAGGCCGGACGCACGATCACCGAGATGTCGCTGGCGCGGCTCGGGCCGGACGAGTTGATGCTGATCACCGCGGCGACGGCGCAGGCGCACGACCGGGCGTGGCTTGAGAGACACCTGATCCCCGGTCTGACGCTTTCCGACGAGACCGCCGACTGGGATTGCCTGATCCTGACCGGCCCCGCATCGCGCACCATCCTCTCCGAAGTCGCGGTGGCCGACCTGGCCCGCCCGTGGCTGACCCACCAGGGCGCCGAGATCGCCGGGCGCGGCGTCTGGCTTGTTCGCGTCAGCTTTGCGGGTGAACTCGGGTGGGAACTGCATGTCCCCGCCGAAAGCGCCCGTGCTGTCTACGACGCCGTCCTGGACGCGG
>JBNLCA010000315.1:0-2479 GCA_050303575.1 Paracoccaceae bacterium | reverse complement strand
ATAGACCATCGACACGCCGTCATCGAGCACGTCGGTCAGGCAGACCGCGACAAGCTCGCGCCGCCGCTCTCCCGGTTCGGGATCGGCGGAATATTCGACGACGCGGCTTTTCACCGGCGTCTCCTCGATCATCGCGGCGAACTCGAAGATATCCATGTCGGCCATGCCGCCGTCGGCGTGCCGGCTGTCGAGGTAGCGCCGGAACAGCGCGTACTGTTCCTCGGTCGCCCAGGGGCTCGTCGGATCCCTGCGCAGGTACGAGTTCTTGCGGGCCGTCCGCTTCTGGCTTTTCGACGGAAGGAAATCCGCCACCCGGATGCGCGCCGAAAGACACGCCTGGCAATCCGCGCAGGACGGCCGGTAGAGCACGTTCTGCGACCGACGGAAGCCCTGCTTCGACAGCGTGTCGTTCAGCTTGCCGGCGCTCTCGCCCTGCAGCGCGGTGAACAGCTTGCGCTCCATCCTGCCGGACAGATAGGGGCAGGGCTGCGGCGCCGTCACATAGAACTGGGGTGCTAAGGGTAACGTATGGCGCATGTTCGACGAGGAGGTTTCACTCCGACCGACGCTAGCAAGGCGTACCTTGTCTGTGAAGTCTCTTGGTCAAGGAATGATTAATAGCCGGCCGCGCGATTGATCGCGACGGTGCCCAGGATGTGGTCGCCCAGGCTCTGCCGCCGCGGCGTCATCAGGATCAGGACGACCGAAAGCGCCTGCAGGAAGAACGTGCCCATGGCGATCGAATAGAGGAGCGTGTGCATGAAGGCGGTGCCGGCATCGAGCTTCTGGCCGCGGAAATCGCGGAACTCGATCGCCATCAGCCGCATCCCCCAGGTCGCCGAGCCCGACGAGATTGTCACCCACCGGTAGAGGAAGCTTAGCGTCAGCCACACAAGGGGCAGGATGAAGAGTCCCAGAAACCCCGTCATGACGATGGCGACGGCGGCCAGGATGCCGACCAGTACGGCATCGACCAGCCAGGCGAAGAACCGCTTGACGGGCACGTCGGCATAGAAATCCGACTGCGAATAGGGATCGGGCAGGGCGTAGGACATGGGCCTCAGATAGGATCGGGGAGGGGGAAGGGGAAGGGCGCGGGGGTCGGCCCGCGCCCGTTCGCCGCATCACTTGGTATCGTCGTCCTCGTTCGTGGCGCGGGCCTCGCGGGCGCGTTCGTCCATGAAGGCGTCGAACTCGGTCTTGTCCTTGGCCTCGCGCAGGCGGTTGAGGAAGGCCTCGAACGCGCCCTGCTCGTCTTCCAGGCGGCGCAGCGTCTCGGCCTTGTAGGCGTCGAACGCGGTGTTGCCGGACGAGCGGAAACCGTGGTGCAGGTGGTGATTGCGGCTGTGGTTGCGCCAGTGGGCGCAGGACCCGTTGAACATGCGTTTGCTCCAGATCATGTAGGCAAGAAGGGCGAGGCCCGCGGGCCAGAAGAAGATGAAGCCCAGGACCATGGCTGCGATCCAGGCGCCTTTGCCTCTCTCGTCGAGCCAGGATTCGGCCCGACCGGGCCAGGTTGCGACTGCGGACATTCGGGTGCTCCGGTTGGTCAATGGATGTGAATGCTCTTCACATGAACCAAGATGGGAATCCCGTGGCGTCCGTCAAGAGGGAATGTGAAAGTTTTTTACATGCCCGTGAAATCGGACTCGAGGGCGCCCGTGATGCGCAGAAGGTCGGTGGGTGCGATCGAGAAGATATGGCGCGGCGTCCCCGCGGCGGCCCAGATCACCTCGAAATCCAGAAGGCGCGGGTCGAGGAACGTCGGGACCGGGTTCAGAAGGCCCACCGGTGCGACGCCGCCGATGGCGAAGCCGGTTTCGCGCCGCACCAGGTCGGCATCGGCCCGTCCCAGCGCCTCGCCCGCAAGCGCCGAGGCCTTATCGGCCGAGACGCGATTGCCGCCGGCGGTGAGAAAGAGGCGCACATGGCCCGATCCCTCGCCGCGGAAGATGATCGACTTCACGATCTGGTCGAGCGCGCAGCCCGCCGCCGCAGCCGCCTGCTCGGCCGTCCGCGTCTCGCCCGGCATCTCGACCACGTGTGCCGCTACCCCGGCGGCCGCCAGCGCGGCCTCGACCCGTTTCAGGCTCTTGCTCACAGCCGCCCCAGACGCTCGGTCAGAAGCGCGAAGAAGGCGGCATCGTCGATCTCGCGCATGAACCAGGCGTTGCGGTCACGGTCGGTGACGCCCCACCAATCGGCGACCGTCATGCCTGACGTGTACCGCCCCTCGGTCTCGATCATCACGTTGATGTGCCGGCCCGAGAAGAGCTGCGGGTTGATCAGGTAGGCGATCACGCAAGGGTCATGCAGCGGCGCGCCCTGCGAGCCGTATTTCTCCTTGTCGAACCGCTCGAAGAAGTCGGTCCATTCGGCGACGGCGCGGCCGACCCTGGTGCCGATGGCGCGGAAGGCGTCGACCCGCTCGCGCGTGGTCAGCGCCCGGTGCGTGACGTCGAGCGGCATGACCGTCAGC
>JBNLCA010000314.1:0-1798 GCA_050303575.1 Paracoccaceae bacterium | reverse complement strand
GCGAGATCGAGGAATGCCACATGATCGCCGGCGCCTTCGACTACCTTCTCAAGGTACGGTCGGCCGACATCGCGGAATATCGCCGCGTGCTGGGCGAGGTGATCTCGACCCTGCCGCATGTCGCTTCGACCTCGACCCATGTTTCGATGGAGGCGGTCAAGGAACAGGCCGGGTGATTGCCGACTGGAACATATATAAAAACTGATATATGTTCGGCTTGAACCAGTCAGGAGATCCCCATGTCCGACACCTATCACATCACACGCACTGTCACCGGCAAGTCTTTCGACGAGACGATCGAGGCGGTCACCGAGGCTTTGAAGACAGAAGGTTTCGGCGTGCTGACCGAGATCGACGTAAAGGCGACGCTGAAGAAGAAGATCGACGTCGATTTCCGTCCGTACAAGATCCTCGGCGCCTGCAACCCGGCCTTCGCGCACCAGGCGCTGCAGATGGAAGACAATCTCGGCGTGATGTTGCCCTGCAACGTCATCGTGCAAGAAAAGCCCGAGGGGATCTCGGTCTCGGCCATCGATCCCATCGCCTCGATCGGGCGGATCGGCAATCCGGCGCTGGCGGGCGTGGCCGAGGAGGTCAAGGACCGGCTGACGCGGGTGCTCGACAGTCTCTGAGCGCTGCGGTCCCGGGGCCGCAGGCAACGATTCATTCGAAGCCGGACGTTGACGCGCCGTCCCTGACGGGCCATTCCCCATGCCGATCAGGGCCGCTCGGGCGGCTAAGGGACAATGGCCGCGAAACGGCGGGGAGGACGGCATGGCGCGAGTGATGATCGCCGGCGGGGGTATCGGCGGGCTGGCGGCGGCGCTGACGCTGCAACAGATCGGTATCGACTGCGTGGTCTACGAAAGCGTGCGCCAGCTGAAGCCGCTGGGCGTCGGGATCAACATCCAGCCGAACGCGGTGCGCGAGCTGATGGATCTCGGCTTCAGCCAGGCCGATCTCGACAAGGTCGGCCTGCCGGCGCGCGAATGGGCGCTTGTCGGGCTCAATGGCAACGACATCTATTCCGAGGTGCGCGGCATCGCGGCCGGGTACCGGTGGGAGCAGTATGCCGTCCATCGCGGGCTCTTCCACATGATGCTTTACGAGCGGCTGGTCGAACGCGCCGGCCCCGGGGTCGTCCAGCTGGGCGCGCGGGTGACGGGCTACGAGCAGGACGAGGACGGCGTGACCGCCATCGTCGAACATGCCGGCGGAGAGGTGACGCGCGAGAGGGGGGCGCTTCTCCTCGGCGCCGACGGCATCCACTCCGAAGTCCGTGCCCAGATGCATCCGGGCCAGCCGCCGATCCACTGGGGCGGTGCGGTCATGTGGCGTGGCACGACGCGGGCAAGACCGATCCGAACCGGGTCGTCCTTCGTCGGGCTCGGCACGCACCTCCACCGGATGGTGATCTATCCCATCTCGCATCCCGACGCCGACGGATTGGCGACGATCAACTGGATTGCCGAGCTGACCGTCGATCCGGCGCACGGCTGGCAGCAGTCGGGTTGGTTCCGCCCGGTCGAGGTGGGCGAGTTCGCGCACCATTTCGAGCGCTTCCGCTACGACTGGCTCGACGTGCCGGCGCTGCTGGCGGCGGCGGACGTCGCCTACGAGAATCCGATGATCGACCGTGATCCGGTCGACAGCTGGTTCGAGGGCGGCGTCGCGCTGATGGGAGACGCGGCGCACGCGATGTATCCGACGGGATCGAACGGCGCGAGCCAGGCGATCATCGACGCCCGTGTTCTCGGCGCGATGATGGTCGAACACGGGGCCACGCGGGCGGCGCTCG
>JBNLCA010000313.1:0-3365 GCA_050303575.1 Paracoccaceae bacterium | reverse complement strand
GATCCGCGCCGCCAGCCGGAAGCGCTGGCTGTCGGCCGCGATGCTCTCTCCGGCAAGCTCGGTCAGCACGGTCGCCACCGTGAAGGCCTGCGTCGCGTGACCGCTGGGATAGGTCGCGTGATCCGGTGTCTGGATCAGCGGCTGAAGTTGCGGCGCGAAGCAGATCGGCCGCGGACAGGCGAGGCTGAGCTTCACGCGCTGCGCGGCGACGGTGGCAAGGTCGATCGCCGCACCGAGCAGCGTGTAGGTCCAGCGGTTGCGCTGGCCCTGCATGTAATCGAGCGCGCCGAAGAACGAGACGACGTTCGACTTCTGCACGTGGATCTCGGGCAGTCGCTCGTGGCGCAGGTCGGCGTAGTTCGCGATGATGGCGAGGTCGCGCTCGAAATCGGCGTTGGTCGGGCGGCTGATCTCGCAGAGCGGAACGTAGGCGTCCGGGCCACTGCGGGTGCGGATCAGCATCGTCGCGGTCGTCGCCCGGCTGCCCCTGCCGGTATCGTCGGTGAAATCGATGTCGCCGAGGATCTCGGACGACAGGATCGCCCCGCGATGCGCTCCGGCAAGCCGCGCCATCCGCTCGCCCGGCGGAAGATCGGGGATAGGCCCCAGCGTGCCGGTGATCGTTTCGGTGCCGATGATGCCCTCGCGGGTACGCATCAGCGCGGTGGCGAGGAGGGTCGAACCACGGCTGCCGCCGCGTCCCTCGACATTCTCCACATTCTCGACGTTCTCGACGTTTTCTACGTTTTCGACATTCTCAACGTTTTCGACATTCAGAAACGACATCTCTTCCCCCGTAATAAACTGGTTCTCTTTGGCAAACTTACTCCGACGTGGTAACGCTGCGTCAAGCTGGCATGTGTGGAAAAACGCAGTTCGAGCCGGCAAATGGGGTAGCGCGGCAGAGCCGATGCCGAAGGTAACGATCAATCTCGCCGGACCGGTCAGGGTCACCGGCGCAGGCGGACGGGACATCACACCCGCCTCGATGAAGGCCCGCGGCCTCATCGCGCTTCTGTCCGTGACTGCCGGCTTGCGGCTCGGACGGGCGCGGCTTCAGGACAAGCTGTGGAGCGATCGCGGGGCGGAACAGGGCAGCGCCAGCCTGCGCCAGGCGATGACCGAGATCCGCCGTCGCTTCGGTGACGACCGCGAGGCCCTGATCACCGGGCCCGGCTGGGTCGGGCTCGATCCCGACTGTGTGACGGTAGTGCTGGATCCCGCCCCCGGCATCGCCATCGAGACGGTGGAATTTGCGGAAGACCTTGAAATCCATGACCCGGAGTTCGAGGACTGGCTGCTGATCCAGCGCCAGCATTTCGCCGGGCTCTGGGCCGCGCGCGGTCCGCTCGCAATCGCGCCGGCGCCGGTGACGGACCAGCCGGTGCTGATCATGCCGCCCGCACAGACCGGCCGGAAGGACCTCGACGGGTTCGTCGATGTTGCCCTGCGCGACGGTGCCACGCGGGCGGCCGACCTCTTCTACTTCGACATATTCACCGATCCCGCCGCCCTGACCGATCACCCGACCGCCCTGATGGTGCTGGTCCACGCGGTCGGGCCAAGCACCGGCGGCGTGACGCTGAACCTGTCGCTGGTGCGCGGCGCCTCGGGCAAGCAGGTCGTCAGCCGCACCTTCGCGATCGCGCCGGATCATTTGCTAGAGGGGTTGAAGCAGGTCTCGGCCGAAGTGACACTGACACTGATCCACGCGCTGGCCGCCGAGGCGGCGACGCTCCCGGTGATCAACATCTTCAGCTATTCGCGCGAACGTCTCACGGCCGCGGATGCCTGGTTCGCCGCACGGCCGCGCCATCCGAACGCGCTGGCGTTGAGGGCCTACATCCGCAACACGCTGATCCTCGAGCGGCTGACCGACGACCCGGTGACGGCACGCGCCGAGGCAACTGACATGGCCAACGAGGCGATCGAGCTCGCGCCGCACAGCGCGACCGCTCTCGCCATCGGTGCGATGATCGCGACGCGCAACCGGCGGTTCGAGCTCTCCGCCGACCTCGCTGACCGCGCAACGCGGATAGATCCGGCCAACCCATTGACGCGACATGCCCTTTCCGCGGCGCTGACCTTCCTTGGCCGCCACGAATCGGCGCACGAAGAGGCAATGCGCCTGGTCCGCGAACCCCTGAGGGTGCTCAATCCCGGCGCCTGGCCCATGGTTTGCGCCGCAACCGCCGTGCGTGCGGGGCGCTATGACGAGGCGATGCGCTACGCCACGCTTGCCCACGACTACATGCCGAACTACCGGCCGCCCCTGAGATTCCTCGGCGCCCTGCATTTCCACCTCGGCAACGACGCCGGCGCCGCCGAGGCGCTCTCCAAGCTCAGGGCGATCGAGCCCGACTTCTCGCTGGAACTGATGGCAAGCAACGATTACCCGGTCGCCACGCTGCGCGCCGCAAATCTGCTCGGGGTCGCTCGGTCGCAACTCATGTGAAAGCCGCGCGGTAACTTTTCCCGCGAAATTCACAAATGACGCCCCGGATCTCGCATCATTTTCACGGCGCATTCACGACGCTACGTCAAGGTTAACGCATCGGTAGGCGATGCCGATCAGTCGAGCGTCCCGGACACCCATTTTATCACGAGTCACTTTTTCGGGTCCGGGACGCTCGATTTGCTACCTTCCCCAAGCGAAACGACGGCCAGCACCCGAAATCAGGCGGCTTGCGTCCAGACCACGGCACCAGACCGGCCGGCGTGCGCGGCCGCGATCGCGCGTGCGCGGTCCGCCTCGGCTGCGCGCCCGGCGGCGTCGAGAATCTCGGCCCTGAGCCTGAAGATCAGCGGCGCCCAGAGCCCTTCGCCAGAGGCGGCGATTCGCCGGCAGCAGCGGGCGGAAAGGTCGAGCGCCTCGTCTCGATCGCCGAGTTCGAAGAGGCTGCGCGCCAGGAAGGCGCGGAAGGTCGGCAGCGCCAGACCGACGCCCGCCGCCTCGGCGTGGCCCAGCATCGCGCGCAGGGCCGGGACGCTTTCTGCGTGGCGCCCCTCGTCCATGGCGAAGGCCGTCTGCCAAAGGCGCCCGTTGAGCGACCAGAACCCCGCACCCTGCCGGTCGGCGAGCGCCGTGCCCTCGTCGACCGAGCGCAGCCCCTCGTCGCGCGCACCAGCGAAATAAAGCGCGGTGCCGCCGAAGATCCTGAGCCACGGCAACTGCAAGGCCGCGCCCATCTCCTCGACATGTTCGATCGCGGTCTCCAGCGTCTTACGAGCCCGCGCCAGATCGCCGCGCTGGCCGAAGATATGGGTCTCGCCCGACAGGACGGCGGCCAAGGGGTCTGCCCCGACATCGAGGAAAAGCGCGCCGTGTGCCTCGGGCGAGTAGAGCGACTTCAGCCGCTCATTCG
>JBNLCA010000312.1:0-8453 GCA_050303575.1 Paracoccaceae bacterium | reverse complement strand
GGAGGGTCATCCGGCCGCGAGGGGCCGGTCGTCCACCTTGCGGGCGTGATCTCGGCCTGGGTCGCCTCGCGCATCCGCGCCGACGGCATCACCGGGCGCGATCTTCTCGGCTGTGCCGTCGCTGCCGCCGTCTCGGCGTCGTTCAACGCCCCGATCGCCGGGGCGATCTTCGCGCTCGAGGTCGTCCTACGCCACTTCGCCGTCCATGCCTTCGCACCCATCGCCATTGCCTCGGTCGCCGGCACCGTCATCAACCGTTGGCACTATGGCGGCGTCTCGGAATTCGCCCTCCGCCATGGAGGCGACCTCGCCTTCTATCAGGAACTCCCGGCCTTCCTGATCCTCGGCCTCGTCTCCGGCCTTGTCGCCGTGATCCTGATGAAGTCGATCTTCTGGGCCGAGGATTTCGGCAACTGGGCGCAGGCGAAAACCGGGATGCCGCGCTGGCTCAGGCCCGCGCTTGCCGGCGGGCTCCTCGGTCTCATCGCGATCCGGTTTCCGCACATCATAGGGGTCGGCTACGAGACGACTTCGGGCGCGCTGACCGGCACCATGCTCTTCCGCGAGGCGGTGGTTCTGGCTGTGATGAAGACGGTCGCGGTCGCCATCACGCTGGGCGGCCGGATGGGGGGCGGCGTCTTCTCGCCCTCGCTGGTGATCGGTGCGCTGACCGGCCTTGCCTTCGGACATGTCGCCACGTCGATCTTCCCCGATGTCTCGGGCGCCGTCGCGCTTTATGCCCTGGCCGGCATGGGCGCCTGCGCCGCGGCCGTCCTCGGCGCGCCGATCTCGACCACGCTGATCGTCTTTGAACTCACCGGAGACTGGCAGACCGGGCTGGCCGTCATGACCGCCGTGTCGCTGTCCACGGCGCTCGCCTCGCGGCTGGTCGAGCGGTCCTTCTTCCTGACCCAGCTCGCCCGTCGCGGTGTCCATCTCGCCGCCGGCCCGCAGCAATGGCTCCTCTCCACCCTCAGCGTGCGTCAGACCATGCGCCCGGTCGAGGAGGCAGAGGAGGAAAAGCTGTGGGATCTTCACGCCCGCGGCCTCTGGCTCTCGCAAACCGCGACACTGGACCGCGCCATGGCGGTCTTCGAGCGGACCGGGGGGGCCATCCTGCCGGTGATCGAGGGCGGCGAGACGCCCGAACTGATCGGTGTCCTGCATGAGGTCGATGCGCTGCGTGCCCACATCAAGGCGCTGAGCGCCGCGGCACAGGAAGAGCATTCGTGACCGCAGGAGGTCAGGGATACCGGGCTTGCCCCGCCGCCAAACCCCCAATAGGAAAGGGGAAAGCCAGAGGGGATGGGCGCGGGTGGACGGGATCAAGGCGGCACTGATCGACTGGGCGGCGCGCATCGCCGGCGCCGCGATCACCTTCTTCGCCCGCATCGTCACCTCGGTGCGCGGCATCTGGGCCGGGATCGACCCGATGCCCGTCCAGCGGGTCTACTACGCCAACCACACGTCGAACGGCGATTTCGTCCTGATCTGGACCGTGCTGCCGCCGCGAATGCGGGCCAGAACCCGCCCGGTCGCCGGAAGCGACTATTGGCTGACGACCAGGCTCAAGACCTTCGTCGGCCGAGAGGTGTTCAACGCCGTCCTGATCGACCGCCGGCCCGAGATGCGGACCGAGGATCCGGTCGGCCAGATGGTCGCCGCGCTTGACGAGGGCTCGTCGCTGATCATCTTCCCCGAGGGCACGCGCAACCCCGGCCCCGAGCCGCTCCTGCCGTTCAAATCCGGGCTGTTCCACCTTGCCAGCCAGCGGTCGCAGGTCGACCTGGTACCAGTCTGGATCGAGAACCTTAACAATGTGATGCCGAAGGGCGAGGTGGTGCCGATCCCGCTTCTGTGCACCGTCACCTTCGGCGCGGCGATCCGCCTGAAGTCGGACGAGACGAAGGAGGCGTTCCTGGCGCGTGCCAGCGCCGCGCTTCTGGGGCTTGCGAAGGGGGCCGAAGGATGAACGGCACGCCCGAACTTCTGCAACTGCTTCTCGGGGCCGGCGGTGTCCTCGTCGTCGCCTCGATCGTGGGCGCCGTGCTTGCGCGCATCTACGGCCGCGACAACCCGGTCATCGACAACCTGATCGCGCGGATCAATGCGTGGTGGGGCATGGTCGCGGCGATGGGGATCGCGTTCCTCGCCGGAAAGACCGGGGTGGTCCTGCTATTCGCGTTCCTCTCCTTCGCGGCCCTGCGCGAGTTCCTGACGCTGACACGCAAGAGCCGCGCCGATCACTGGGCGCTCGCCGCCTCGTTCTTCGTCATCCTGCCCGTGCAGTACGCGCTGATCTGGGCCGACTGGTACGGGTTCTATTCGATCTTCATCCCCGTCTACGCCTTCCTGCTCCTTCCAATCGTCTCGGCAGTGCGGGGCGAGACCGAGGGATACCTGCATCGCGTTTCCGAGACGCAATGGGCGCTGATGATCTGCGTCTTCTGCGCGAGCCACGTGCCGGCGCTTCTCTACCTCCAGATCCCGGGTTTCGAGGGGCGGAGCGTGCTTCTCATCGCCTTCCTCGTCGTCGTCGTCCAGGGTTCGGACGTGCTGCAGTATGTCTGGGGCAAGATCCTCGGCCGCCGCAAGATCGCGCCGAACCTGTCGCCGTCGAAGACCTGGGGCGGTTTTCTCGGCGGCGTCGGTTCGGCCACGCTGATCGGCGCGGCGCTGTCGTGGCTGACGCCCTTCACGCCGCTGCAGGCCGGGCTGATGGCGCTGATCATCGCGCTTCTGGGCTTCTTCGGCGGGCTCGTCATGTCGGCGATCAAGCGCGACAAGGGGGTCAAGGACTGGGGCCACCTGATCCCCGGCCATGGCGGCTTCGTCGACCGGCTAGACTCGGTGGTCTTCTCGGCACCGATCTTCTTCCACCTCGTCCGGTGGTACTGGTCGGTGACATGAGCGATCTTGCGAACCGCCGCCCGCTGACCTCGCGCGATACGGCCTGGGCCAAACGCGCCGCGACCTGGCTGACCGGAAAGTCGGTGACGCCGAACCAGATTTCCATCGCCGCGATGGGCTTCGCCGGGCTGGGGTTCCTGTTCTTCTGGGCGGCCTCGGCGTCGGGTCCTTGGCTCGCCGCGCCGTGCCTTCTGCTGGCGGCGGCGATGTGCCAGGCGCGGCTGATCTGCAACCTTCTCGACGGCATGGTCGCGGTCGAGGGCGGCAAGGGCACCAAGGACGGACCCTACTGGAACGAGGCGCCGGACCGGGTGTCCGACATCCTCTTCTTCGCCGGAGCCGGCCTTGCCGCCGGCAACCCGGCCTTGGGCTGGGCGGCGGCGGCGCTGGCCGTGGCGACGGCCTACACGCGCGAGCTCGGCCGGGCCGAGGGATTCCCGCCGGATTTCTCCGGCCCGATGGCCAAGCAGCACCGGATGGCGGTGTTGACGGCTGGCTCAGTGCTCGCGGCGTTCGAGCCGATCCTCACAAGCGATCCGTTAGTTCTGCGCTGGACGCTCTGGGTCGTTGTCCTTGGCGCGGCGGCGACGGCGCTGCGGCGGTCGGTGCGGTTGATCCGGGCGCTCAAAGCCCGCTAGTCCGGCAGTGTGAAGCTTGGAGCGCGGCCCGGGCTGGTCGCCCGGGCCAAGCTGAACTCCACGCTCAGGCCAGCATCCCCATCGGGTTCTCGAGGTTCTGGACGATCGCTTCGAGGAGCTGTGCGCCGAGCGCGCCGTCGATCACCCGGTGGTCGACCGAGAGCGTCACCGACATCACCGTCGCCACCTCGATCTCGCCGGCGGCATTCACCACCGGCTTCTTCACCCCCGCGCCGACGGCGAGGATGCCGCCATGCGGCGGGTTGATGACCGCGTCGAAATTGTCGATGCCGAACATTCCGAGGTTCGAGATCGCGAACGACCCGCCCTGGTATTCATGCGGCGCGAGCTTCCGGTCGCGGGCGCGCTTTGCGAGGTCCTTCATCTCGGCCGAAAGCGCCGAGAGCGACTTCATCTCGGCGTCCTTCAGAACCGGCGTGAAAAGCCCGCCCTCGATGGCGACCGCGACGGCGACGTCCGACGGCTTCAGCTTGAGGATCCGGTCGCCGGCCCAGACGGCGTTGGCGTCGGGCACCTGTTGCAGCGCCAGTGCGCAGGCCTTGATGATGAAGTCGTTGACGCTGAGCTTCACGCCGCGCGCCTCGAGCTGCTTGTTGAGGTCCGCGCGGAACGCGAGGAGCGCATCGAGCCGGATGTCGCGGCGCAGGTAGAAATGCGGGATCGTCTGCTTCGCCTCGGTGAGGCGGGCGGCGATGGTCTTGCGCATCCCGTCGAGCTTCATCTCGGTGAACTCGCGACCCTCGTACATCTTGAGGACCGTCTCGACCCCGGGCCCGGAAGGCATCGCGGCGGCCGGGGCAGGGGCGGCGGACGCGGCTGCCGCCGGAGCCTTCGCACCAGGCTTCGCGCCCTCGACATCGGCCTTGACGATCCTACCCTTCGGCCCGGAGCCCTTGACCGCGGCAAGGTCGATCCCCTTGTCGGCCGCGATGCGGCGGGCGAGGGGCGAGGCGAAGATGCGGTCGCCCTTGTCCGTCACCGGTGCGGCGGGGGCGGGCTTCTCGGAGCCTCCCTTGGAGGCCGCCTCGGCACCCGCGTCCGGCGCCTTCGGCGCGGACGGCGCTTCGCTCGACGCGGCGGGCTTGGACGGCTTGGCGTCCTCGACGCTTTCGCCTTCCTCGACCAGAACCGCGATCGGCGTGTTGACCTTCACGCCCTCGGTGCCCTCGGCGATCAGGATCTTGCCGACGATCCCCTCGTCGACCGCCTCGAACTCCATCGTCGCCTTGTCGGTCTCGATCTCGGCGATGAGCTGGCCGGAGGTGACGGTATCGCCCTCCTTGACCAGCCACTTGGCCAGCGTCCCCTCCTCCATCGTCGGCGAGAGCGCGGGCATCAGGATCTCGGTTGCCATGGTCTCTCCCCTCAGCGGTAGGTGACTTGCTTGACCGCCTCGATGACCTCTTTGGTGGTCACCAGCGCCAGCTTTTCGAGGTTCGCGGCATAGGGCATCGGAACATCCTTGCCGGTGCAGTTCAGGACCGGAGCATCCAGCCAGTCGAACGCGTGGGTCATGATGTAGGCCGACAGGTGATTGCCGATGGCGCCGACCGGGAATCCTTCCTCGACCGTGACGCAGCGATTGGTCTTCTTCACAGAGGCGATAACCGTCTCGTAGTCGAGCGGACGCAGGGTGCGCAAGTCGATGACCTCGGCGCTGATGCCGTCATTGGCGAGCGCCTCGGCCGCCTCGAGCGCGTAGGTCATGCCGATGCCGAAGGAGACGATGGTGACATCGGTGCCCTCGCGCCAGACCTTGGCCTTGCCGAAGGGAACGGTGAAGTCATTCAGCACCGGGACCTCGAAGGAGCGGCCGTAGAGGATTTCGTTCTCGAGGAAGATCACCGGGTTCGGATCGCGGATCGCCGATTTCATCAGGCCCTTGGCGTCGGCCGCCGAATAGGGCATCGCGACCTTCAGCCCGGGGATCATCGCGTACCAGGCGGCGTAGTCCTGGCTGTGCTGGGCGCCAACGCGGGCGGCAGCCCCGTTCGGGCCGCGAAAGACCATGGGCGCACCCATCTGTCCGCCGGACATGTAGAGGGTCTTTGCCGCCGAGTTGATGATCTGGTCGATCGCCTGCATGGCGAAGTTGAAGGTCATGAACTCGACGATCGGGCGCAGGCCACCGAAGGCGGCGCCGACGCCGATGCCTGCAAAGCCGTGCTCGGTGATCGGCGTGTCGATGACGCGCTTGGCTCCGAACTCGTCGAGGAGGCCCTGGCTGATCTTGTAGGCGCCCTGGTATTCGGCGACCTCTTCGCCCATCAGGAAGACGGTCTCGTCGCGGCGCATCTCCTCGGCCATCGCGTCGCGCAGCGCCTCGCGGACGGTCTGGGTCTTCATCTCGGTGCCGGCCGGCCAGTCGGGCGACCGGTCGACCTTGGGAGCACTCGCGGCCTGGGCCGGAGCGGGGGCGGCCTCGGCGGCGGGGGCCGCTTCGGGAGCCGCCTTCTCGGCCGCGCCGGAGGCCTTCGGCGCACCGGCGGGAACCGCCTCGCCCTCTTCGATCAGGACGGCGATGGGGGTGTTGACCTTGACCCCCTCGGTGCCCTCGGGGACCAGGATCTTGCCGACCTTGCCCTCGTCGACCGCTTCGAACTCCATCGTCGCCTTGTCGGTCTCGATCTCGGCGATGACCATGCCGGAGGTGACCTCGTCGCCCTCCTTGACCAGCCATTTCGCCAGCGTGCCTTCCTCCATCGTGGGCGACAGCGCGGGCATCAGGATCTCGGTTGCCATCTCGTCTCTCCCCCTCAGGCGTTCTGCGGCGCCGCGTCGGCGTAGATGTCGGTCCAGAGTTCTTCGAGCGCCGGCTCGGGGCTTTCCTTCGAGAACTCGGCAGCCTCGTTGACGATCTCCTTGATCTCCTTGTCGATCGCCTTGAGGTCGTCCTCGGACGCGTGCTTGCCGGTCAGAAGCATCTGGCGGACATGCTCGATGGCGTCGCGCTCGGTGCGCATCTTGTCGACCTCCTCGCGGGTCCGGTACTTGGCCGGATCGGACATCGAGTGGCCGCGATAGCGGTAGGTCTTGACCTCGAGGATGTAGGGCCCCTTGCCGGCGCGGCAGTGCGCAACCGCCTTCTCGCCCGCCGCCTTGACGGCGAGCACGTCCATCCCGTCGACTTCCTCGCCGGGGATGCCGTAGGCAACGCCGCGCTCCCAGTAGGACGGCGACTTGGTCGACCGCTTGGTCGAGGTGCCCATGGCGTACTGGTTGTTCTCGATCACGAAGATGACCGGCAACATCCAGAGCTCGGCCATGTTGTAGGTCTCGTAGACCTGGCCCTGGTTCGCCGCGCCGTCGCCGAAATAGGTGAAGGTGACGCGACCGTTTTCCTTGTACTTGTCGGCGAAGGCGAGGCCGGCGCCGATCGGCACCTGGGCGCCGACGATGCCGTGGCCGCCATAGAAGTGCTTCTCTTTGCTGAACATGTGCATCGAGCCGCCCTTGCCCTTGGAATAGCCGCCCTCGCGGCCGGTGAGTTCGGCCATGACACCCTTGGGATCCATTCCGCAGGCCAGCATGTGGCCGTGGTCGCGGTAGGAGGTGACGCGCTTGTCGCCCTCTTCCGCCGCCGCCTCGAGGCCGACGACGACCGCTTCCTGGCCGATGTAGAGGTGGCAGAAGCCGCCGATCAGGCCCATGCCATAGAGCTGTCCGGCCTTTTCCTCGAATCGCCGGATCAGCAGCATGTCTCGGTAGAACCCGAGCAGTTCGTCCTTGGAAACGTTGGGTTTTGCGGTGGTCTTGCGCGCAGCCATGCGGCCTCCTCCCCAAGAGTCGCTGATATAGTTTAACGTTAAACTATATAATACAGAGCCGGGAGCGATCGTACATCCCCCAATTTGGTCGCACTTGCGGGAAGCCGCCATGCGCGCCGGGAAGAGTTCAGGCGATGCCGTGGTCGCGCAACAGCCTTGCGCGCAGCTTCGCAAGAGCGGCTGCGCGCTGCGCATCGGTCATGTCGGGCGGAGCTACCAGCTCGGGGTCGGCATCGTAGTACTGTCCGCCCCATTCGGAGAGGGCGAAGATGACGGGCAGCAGGTCGACCGATTTGCGGGTCAGCGAATAGATCGCCTTCTGCGCATGCGCCGGATCGTCCGTCCGGGTCAGGAACCCCTCGGCCACCAGGCGTTTCAGTCGGTCCGACAGGATGGCGGGAGATATCCCCTCCCACGAGAGCGACAGGAACTCGCGGAAGTGCCGGCGCCCGGCAAAGATCATGTCGCGCAGGATCAGCAGGGTCCAGCGGTCCCCCACGGCCTCGACGGCGAGATTGATCGGGCAGCGCGAGCGATGCGGCATGGCGTTGACTCAATTGATATTGAAACGATACCAGTATGGAAATCATAGCGCAAGGAATCTACCGATGACCGTCCATTTCCTGCACGGGGCCGGCGTGCCGAAGTCTGACCTGGTACCAGACCGCTACCCGCTTCTGCGCCGCGTTGTCGCCGTCTTCGGCTCCAACGCGGTCGCGGCGCCGCCGATGCCCGCGCCGGACGACCCGGACGCGCAGGCATGGATGGGATGTATGGACGAGGTCCTCGCCGGGGTCGCGAAGGATGACGTCTTGATCGGCCATTCGCTCGGCGGATCGGTGCTGCTGCAGTGGATAACCGAGCGGCGGACAGATCTTGCCGCGCGCGCACTGATCTGCTGCGCCAGCCCCTACTGGGGCATGGGAGGCTGGGATAGCGCGTCTTTCGCGCTGAGGCCCGATGTGGATGCCGTGCCCGGGACCATCGCCCGCGTCGTCTTCTGTGGCGCCGAGGATGACGAGATCGTCGATGTCGGCCATCTCGACCTGTACGCCGCCAGGATTCGCCGGATCGAGGTCATCAGGCTGTCCTCGGGCGGACACGACGTCGACACCGA
>JBNLCA010000311.1:0-6801 GCA_050303575.1 Paracoccaceae bacterium | reverse complement strand
AGGGGCGGATCGCCGATCATGTACGACCGGAAGAACGGTGTCCGGAAGCGTGCCATCCTGGCGCGGTAGAGCCGTTCGGGCTGGGCAGAGAGGATGTCCTGCCGGAAGAGCCGCAGGTATTGCCAGAGCGAGACGCGGTCGGGTCGCGCGGGCGGCTTCGGCGGGATCATGCGTCCATGCTCCGGAAGCCCGACACCGAGGTCTCGATCCGGCTGGCCGAAGGTGGTCGCCCCTCGAACCGCTGGGCCAGGGTGAGCGGCCCCGCCGAGATGCGGAAATAGTCGTAGTCACCCGGCCGGTCGAACGCGTGGAGATACTGAAAATGCAGGCGGAAGAAGCGCCACCTGAGACGCGCCCAGGTCTGGGGCAGCAGCGTCTGGGTGAAGGCAGCCGAGATGACCAGCGGCCAGCGCTTGCCCTCGGGCGCGACGCCCGTCACCGCCACCGGGTCGCAGAGCGCGAAGGCGCAGCCATCGCCCGGCGCCGTGACGTCGACCCAGGTGATGTCCTCGTGCGCGGCAAGATAATGGAGGTCGGCGCGCAGCCGGTCGGCATCGGGCAGGAACGAAACCATCGGGATCACCTGCCCGAGCGACAGGAACGACAGCTCCGCCGGGCCGAGCGCATCGGCCCGCAGAATGTCGGCCAGGATCGACACGGCGAGATGCGCGCCCGAGGAGTGGCCGACGACCAGCACCTCGCCGACGTCCTCGTGCGTTGCCTGGGCGATGCGGCGGGTGAACTCGAGCATCCGCTCCTCGAGCTCGGGCGGATTGGCACCTCTGAGCTTCGCGGTGAAGGCGTAGTCGTGCATCAGGTAATAGGCGTAGAGCGACCCGTCCTGCGCCCGGAAGGCCAGGAGCACCGGCCAGACGGCGACCAGCCCGAACCAGTGGAGCGGTGTGGGCACGATCAGGCCGATCAGCCACGAAAGCGCCAGCCCGGCCGCGACGGCAACGGCCAGCTGCGCCAGCAGCATCACGATCGGATAGAGCGCCGCAATCACCGGGCCCTTCCTGAGGCGCATCAGCCGGAAGAGCGCGCCCGACCCGATATAGAGCCACGCCGTCCGGACGAGCCCGAGATAAGTGGGCCAGATCCCCTGCCCCATCGAGCCTTTGACGATGTCGGACCAGACCAGAACCTCGACATCGGTCGTGACCTCGGCGCCCTCGATCCGCGCGATCACTTCCCAGCCGAAGGGCCCGTCCGAGGGCTTGGGGCGCAGGCCCAGCTCGTACTCGGAAATCTCGGCCTGGATCGCCCCCTCGCGGCGGTAGATCTCGCGGTAGCGGCGGGCGGGCATGGGGTCGTAGCCCGGGATGTAGAACACCCGGCGCCGCCTCACCTCTCCCGCCTCGCTCGTCATCCGCCGGCCTCCGGCCGGGAGACTAGCGGGGCGAGGTCGGGATTTACAGTCAGCCGATGGCGCCGAGCACCGGGAAGGTTTCGAGGAGCCACCAGGAAAGCTCGCTCAGAGCGCCTGTCATCAGGGCGATGCCGATGAGGACGAGGAGCCCGCCCATCGCCTTCTCGATCAGGCCCATGTGGCGGCGCATCCGGGAAAGCAGGCCCTGCGCGCGGTCGAGGAACGCCGCGACGATCAGGAACGGCAGGCCAAGGCCGAGCGCGTAGCCCGCGAGAAGCGTCGTGCCGCGGGTGACGCTCGATTCCGAGGCGGCAACCGACAGGATCGCGCCCAGGACCGGGCCGATGCAGGGCGTCCAGCCGAAGGCGAAGGCAAGGCCGAGGATATAGGCGCCAAAGGCGCTGCCGCCCCGGTCGCCGGCATCGAACCGCGCCTCGTAGTTCAGGAACGGGATGCGGATGACGTGGAGGAAGTGAAGGCCAAGGATGATGACCGCGACCCCCGCGATCCGGGACAGCCAAACCTGGTAGGTCAGGAACGCTTGCCCGATCCACGAGAAGGTGAACCCCATGAAGAGGAACACGGTCGAAAGTCCAAGGACGAAGAAGAGCGCCGCGATCACCGTGCGCCAGCGGGCCGAGTGCGCCTCGGAAAGCGAGATGCCGCCCATATAGGCAAGGTAGGCCGGAACGATGGGCAGAACGCAGGGGCTGAGGAACGAGATCGTGCCTGCCAGGAGCGCCACGAAAAGCGCGGGCAGAAGGCTGGCGTCGATGACGTCGATCCCGAACATGTCCGTCCCCTCTGAAGCCCCCTTAGCGCGCGGCGACGGGCGCGTCACCTCCACGCGCCGTCACATTCCCGTATGGACGGGCCCGTATGAACGGAAAACGCCGGGCCAATCGGCCCGGCGTTCCCGCAATTGTCATCGTCTCAGCGCGACCACCAGCCCTTGCGCTTGGGCCTGGCCTCTTCGGCCTCCGCCGGCTTGGCCGCGGGCACACTGACCGCGTCGGCCGGCTCGAGTAGCAGCGCCGTCTGCGGTTCGGGTTCAGGCTCGGGTTCGGGTTCCGCCTGCGGTTCCGGTTCCGGCTGTGAAACCGCTTCCGGCTCGGGCGCAGCCGCTTCCTCGGCCGCAACGACCTCGGCCACTACCTCTTCGACCGTCGTGGCCTCACCCTAGGCTTCATCGGCAGCCGGGCTCGGCTCCTCGTCGGTGGCAGGCGCCTCGGCCTCTTCCTTGGCCTTGGTCCGGCGGCGGCGCGCCGGTTTCTTCTCGGCCTCGTCGCCGTCCTTCGCGTCGCCGTCCTTCGGCTCGGCCTTCTTGCGGCTACGCGGTTTTTTCTTCGGCTTCTCCTCGGCCTCGGCGGCAACCTCCTCGGGCGCGGCCTCCTCGGCCGCAGCTTCGCCGTCCTCGGCCGCCTCATCTTCGGCGGCCTCTTCGGTCGTTTCCTCGGTGCCGGCCTCGGTGGCTTCTGCGGCTTCCGCCGCCTCCTCGCCCTTGCGGCCACGGCCCCGACGGCGACGACGGCGACCCGCGGGCTTGCCGTCTTCCGAACCGTCCTCGGCCTTCACCGGCTCGCCGGCCTCGGACGCCTCGTCGGCCTCGTCGCTGCCAACTGCGTCAGGCCCTCTGGCCTCGCCCTCGGCACCCTCTCCGCCCCGGCGCCGACGCCGGCGGCGGCGCTTGCGGCGCCCGCCTTCGCGCGGTTCGGCCGCCTCGGGCCGCGCCGCGTCCTCTTCCTCCTCGGCAATGTCCTCGTCCTCGACGATATCCTCGTCGAGTTCGTCCATCGCCGTGGTGTCGATCGAAACCACCGGGGCGCTTTGCGTCACCACGCGTGTCGCGGTCTTGAACTTCTCGACCGAGAAGTCGGGCGAGATCAGCATCGGGTCCGCCTCGATGCGAATCGCCATGCCGTAGCGCGCCTCGATCTGGGCGATGTGCTCGCGCTTGGTGTTCACCAGGAAGTTGACGATGCCGACCGGCGCCTTCAGCAGCACCTCCTTCGAGCGCTTGCGCGTGCCCTCTTCCTCGAGTTGGCGCAGGATCGACAGCGCGAGGTTGCCCTCGGACCGGATAAGGCCGGTGCCGTGGCAATGCGGGCAGGCCTGCGTCGTCGCCTCCAGCATGCCGGGACGCAGCCGCTGGCGGCTCATCTCCAGAAGGCCGAAGCCAGAGATCCGGCCGATCTGGATCCGCGCACGGTCGGTCTTCAGCTTCTCCTTCAGGCGCTTCTCGACCGAGGCGTTGTTCTTGCGCTCCTCCATGTCGATGAAGTCGATGACGATGAGACCGGCAAGGTCACGCAGCCGCAACTGCCGCGAGATTTCCTCGGCCGCTTCAAGGTTGGTCTTGAGCGCCGTCTCCTCGATCGAACCTTCCTTGGTCGCCCGGCCCGAGTTCACGTCGATGGCAACCAGCGCCTCGGTCACGCCGATGACGATGTAGCCGCCCGACTTCAGCTGGACCGTCGGGTTGAACATGGAGTTGAGGTAGCTTTCCACCTGGTAGCGCGCGAAGAGCGGCATCGCCTCGGTGTACATCTTCACGTTCTTGGCGTGGGACGGCATGATCATCTTCATGAAGTCCTTGGCGGCGCGATAGCCGACCTCGCCCTCGACGATCACCTCGTCGATCTCGCGGCTGTAGAGATCGCGGATCGTGCGCTTGATGAGGTTGCCTTCCTCGTAGATCTGGGCCGGAGCGATCGACTTCATCGTCAGGTCGCGGATCTGCTCCCACAGCCGCATCAGGTACTCGTAGTCGCGCTTGACCTCGGCCTTGGTGCGCTGCGCACCCGCAGTGCGGATGATCAGCCCGGCGCCTTCCGGCACCGACATCTCGGAGGAGATTTCCTTCAGTTTCTTCCGGTCGGCCGCGTTGGTGATCTTGCGGGAGATGCCGCCGCCGCGGGCGGTGTTCGGCATCAGGACGCAGTAGCGGCCGGCAAGGCTGAGATACGTGGTCAGCGCGGCACCCTTGTTACCGCGCTCTTCCTTGACGACCTGGACCAGCATGATCTGCCGGACCTTGATGACTTCCTGGATCTTGTAGCGGCGCGGCCGCGGCTTGCGCGGCTGGCGGATCTCCTCGGCGACATCCTCCTCGGCGATCGACTCGATCTGGTCGTCGGTGTCCGAGGCATGCTCGACCGCGTCGTAGGGTTCTTCCCCGCCGGCGGAGGCCGAATCCTGGTGATCGTCGTCCTCGTCGTGGCTTTCGTCCTCGAAGTCGATGACGTCCATGCCCGAGATCGCCGGACCGGCGGGCGCCTCGGCCTGGTCTTCGGCCTTGGAGTCATCGGCCGCGCCCTCGTCGCCGTCCGATGCCTCCTCAGGCTCAGCCTTGGCGACCTTTGCCTTGTCCGAGGTCCGCTCGGCCCGCGCGCGGCGCGGCTTGCGATCCTCCTCGTCCATTGCCTCGGCATAGGCGCGCTCTTCTTCCAGAAGCGCCTGCCGGTCGGCGACCGGGATCTGGTAATAGTCGGGATGGATTTCCGAAAAGGCCAGGAAGCCGTGCCGGTTTCCGCCGTAGTCGATGAAGGCCGCCTGGAGCGAGGGCTCCACGCGGGTCACCTTGGCAAGGTAGATATTGCCGGCTAGCTGGCGTTTGTTGACCGTTTCAAAGTCAAACTCTTCGACCCGGGTTCCGTCAACCACCACGACGCGGGTTTCCTCCGCGTGGGTGGCATCGATAAGCATCTTTTTAGCCATGAAAACTCGTATGCGCCCGCGCGAGGCGGTGGCCTGTCCAGAGGACGGACAACGAATGCGGGGCGACTTGTTCGGGCGAATTGGACGCGTGCCGATGGCCCGGCGGCGGGCAGATCGCCCCGGCCGGTTCCGTCAATCGGTCTCGCGCAGTCCATCGCGTTGGTCTCCGGCGCCCTTGTCAGGGGCGCCCATTCGGTCTGCCCGGGCCGGAGCCGGGGCGTCGGTAAGGCCGTTTCCGGCCAGCTCGGTCTGCCTTGGCCGGACACACGGAAGTCCGCGGTCCCCCTGGCTTTCGGCAGCGAATTCGTCTGGCGCAGGCGGGCGAATAGCCCCGCGCCGTCACCCCGCGACCTTGCGGGAAGTGCACGGAAAAGACAATGGTCATTCTGCGCCCCGACCCGCCACCCGACGCGGATCGGCCTTCGAATAGGCGCCCAAACCTCTAGAAAGACTTAATTTTTGTCACCCGACCCACGACCTGACCCGTAGGCGGCGCGGATGGACTCGAGCTGCCGCTCGCGCCGTACCTTGCGGACGTGTTTGACCAGAAGGACGATCGCCACGATTACGACCACCACGACCACCAGCCCCTGCAGGAATAGCATGCCGAGCGCCCGACCGAGGTAATTGCCGGTGCCTTCGGCCATCGCCGCAGTCGTACCGGCCAGAACCGCCGCCCATGCGGCGAGACCCCAATTAATGATTTTCATCTGACCCCCAGACCCAAATTAAACCGTACCAATGATACGGGCCTGCCCGACATATCCGTCGCGGCAGGCCCGTCTGCAAGGTCGAATGTCTCAGCCCAGGTAGTCGGAGCGCTGGAGGCCGTACTTTGCCATCTTCTCGTTCAGCGTCCGGCGCGGCAGACAAAGCTCGTCCATCACCGCCGCGATCGAGCCCTTGTGGCGCTTCATCGTGTTGTCGATGAGCATTCTCTCGAAGGCCTCGACATACTCCTTGAGGGGCTTGCCCTCGGTGGTGATCGCGGGACCGGTATCTTCGTCATCGGCCATCAGGAGCGAGGCGATGGTGCCGGTGCCTCGGCGGTTCTGAAGGACCGCCCGCTCGGCAACGTTGACGAGCTGGCGGATATTGCCCGGCCAGGGCGCCTGGAGAAGCTGGGCCGCCTCCTGCGCGGTCACTTCGGGCGCGTCGCAGCCGTATTCTTCCGAGAATTGCTCGGCCATCCGGGTGAAGAGGACAAGGATATCCTCGCCCCGCGCCCTGAGCGGCGGCAACACGATCTTGAGCGCGGCCAGCCGGAAATAGAGGTCCGGGCGGATCGTGTCCTCGACCGTGCGGTCGGCGCTGTGCTGGTTGACGATGGCGATGATCCGGGTCTCGGCCGGGGTTCCCTGGTCGTTGATGAACGTCAGGAGCCGGGCCTGAAGCTCGGAGGGCAGCGCCTCGATGTCCTCCAGGACCAGAGTTCCGCCGCGCGCCTCCTCGACCAGGGGAATACCCATGCCGTCGCCGGCCGGGCCGAACAGCTTGGCGCCCAGCGTCTCGCGGTCATGCGCGGCGCAGGAGATGGCGACGAATTTCTTGCCGGCGCGCGGCCCCACGGCATGGAGCGCGTGGGCCACCAGCGTCTTTCCGGTGCCGGTCTCGCCGTCGATCAGGACGTGGCCGTCGGCCTGGCCGAGATCGAGGATGTCCTCGCGCAGCCGCTCCATCACCGGCGAAGTGCCGATCAGCTTCTTCATGATGCC
>JBNLCA010000310.1:0-4155 GCA_050303575.1 Paracoccaceae bacterium | reverse complement strand
GTCTTCGCCCGCCTGTCCCTCGGCGATGAGGCCCACCGCCGACATGATCTGACCCGGCGTGCAGTAGCCGCACTGAAATCCGTCATGCTCGATGAAGGCGGCCTGCACCGGGTGCAGCAGGTCGCCGTCGGCAAGCCCCTCGATAGTAGTCACCTCGGCGCCGTCAAGCGTGACGGCAAGCGCCAAGCATGAATTGATCCGGCGGCCGTCGACCAGCACCGTGCAGGCGCCGCACTGGCCGCGGTCGCAGCCCTTCTTGGTGCCGGGCATCTCGAGCCGCTCGCGCAGGAGGTCGAGCAGCGTCACGCGCGGATCGTCCAGCGGCACGTCGCGGCGCTCGCCGTTGACGGTCAGGCTGATGGAGTGGAACATGCGTTCTCCATTGGCTATCAATGTAGTGGATCGGCGGGCCTTCCGGCGTGCCGCAGGAAGCCCTAGCAGGATGGATGAACCGCGGACTTGAGTCGGCGGCCGACGACATTCAATATACGGAGGCACCCTCCGTTTAGCAAGAGGAGGCGGCGGGAAAGTGCCCACGGCCCGGCGCAAACCCAGGTCCGACGCCCTGAAGAACCGCGAGCGCCTGATCGAGGCGGCACGGGACATTCTTGGGCGCGGCGGCCCCGGCGCCAGCCTGGAAGCCGTTGCGCGCGAAGCCGGTGTCGGCATCGGCACGCTCTACCGTCACTTCCCGGCACGCGAGGACCTGTTCCAGGCGGTCTACCGCCGCGAGATCGCCCAGCTGAGCGCGATGGCGGCCGACCTTGAACAATCCGGCAATGGCCTCGAGGCGCTGCGCACCCTGGTCCACGCGCTTGTCGATGTGGTCGAGACCAAGCGCGGTCTCCTCGGCGCGCTGGCCGTGGTCCCTTCCGAGACCTCGAAGGAGATGTACGCGGAATCCACGGTCAGCCTGAAGGACGCCGTGGGCCGCTTGATGCAGCGGGCGACAGCCGATGACACGATGCGGCCCGGACTGACGGTCGACGATCTTCTCTCGACCGTCTTCGCGCTGTGTTACGCACGCCCGCCCGAGGAAGGCTGGAAGAAACGCGTCCTGCATCTCATCGACATCTTCATCGACGGACTGCGTGCCGGTTGATCCCCGGCACAGGTGATCGGGCACTACTTCGCTTCAGCCGAAGACTGTCCGACGACAGAAAGACCTGCCGCATCGAGGACCGCCTGCGTATCCGCGCCAAGCTCCCTCGGGCGCGTGGACGGGGCAACGGGCTGGCCGTTTGCCTTAAAGCTGAGGTTCGGCACGTGGACGGGTGCGGCATGACCGGGGATCTGAAAGGTGCTGGTCAGGCCGCGCACGCGGACATGGCGTTCGGCAAGCACTTCGTCGAGGCCCCTGACCCGCGCCGCCGGCACGTCAGCGGTTTCCAGAAGCTCCTCCCAGTGCCGCGCCGGACGGGTCAGGAAAGTCTCGACCAGCGTCTTGCGCAAGGCGGGACCATTCTCGCGCCGCGCCTCGGGCTCGCGCCATCGCGGATCGGTCAGGATGTCGGCGCGGCCGATCACCGCGCAGAAGCGCCGGAACTGCGCCTCGTTGTTCGCCGCCAGCATCAGCGTGCCGTCCGAGGTCTCGAACGCGCCCGACGAGGGGCTGGCGCTCCATGCCTCGTTGCCGTTCTGCACGGGCTTCCACCCGGCCGAGAGATGCTGGGTGACGAGCGACGACATCAGATGCAGCGCGGTGTCCAGCATCGCGACGTCAAGCTGCACCGCCTCGCCGGTGCGGGCGACCTCCATCAGCCCGGCCATGATCGCCATCGCCGCGTTCATGCCGGTGGCGTAGTCGACATAAGGTGCACCCACCTTCGTCGGCCCGTCGCCCGGCTTTCCGGTCGTCGTCATGATCCCGCACATGCCCTGGATGACGTGGTCGTAAGCCGGGCGCGGGCTGAGAGGGCCGTCCTGCCCGTAGGCCGAGATCGAGCAGTAGACGATTTTCGGGTTCAGCGCGCGGACTTCCTCGAACCCAAGGCCCAGCCGCTTCGCGACGCCCGGTCTGAAATTCTCGACGAAGACGTTGGCACCCGTGATCAGCGCCTTGAGCGCCGCGATCCCTTCGGGCGATTTCAGATCGAGCGCGACAGACTTCTTGCCTGCGTTCTGGGTCAGGAAGCCCAGGCCCATGCCAAGGTCGGAAAGCCCGGTCGAGGCGCCGCCGGTGCGGGTCCAGTCGCCCTCGCCCGGGCGTTCGATCTTGATTACCTCGGCCCCCATCAGCGCCAGCTGATAGGTGGCATAGGGACCGGCCAGAACCTGGCTGAGATCGACAACGCGGACACCATTGAGCGGCTGGAACATGGCACGCCTTTCGCGGTCTGGAAGGGGACCGCGGGCCGTCACCGGCCCGCGGCTGGGCCGGGGTTCAGTTTGTGCCTGCGCCCTCGATGATCGCCTTGTTCTTGGCGTAGGTGTCGGCGACTTCCTGGGCGGCCGCATCGAGATCGAGATACTCGATCGGGATATCCGCGGCCTTGGCGACCTCGATGAAGCCCGGATCGCTCGCGCAGGCCGCCAGCGCCGCCGAGAGCCGCTCGGCAATCTCCCGCGGGGTGCCCTTGGGCAGGATCACCGTCGTCCGCGAGTCCATGCCGAGGGGATAACCCTCTTCCTCGATCGTCGGCACGTCGGGCGCTGAGGGGTGGCGGAAGCTGGTCAGCGCCGAGACCGATTTCAGCTCGTCCGGATAGCGGTAGTGAATGCCGCCCGAGAAGGCCATCATCACCTGCCCGCCGAGGAGCGCGTTGATCATGTCACCGCCCGACTGGACCGGCACGATATTCACCTCGATCCCGGTCTTCTTCATGATTTCGTTGATGTAGAGCCGCGCCTCGGGGCTGAGCGCCGCGTAGGCCGAGCCGGGGTTCGCCTTCGCCCATTCGACATACTCGGTGATGTTGTCGAAGGGCGCGTCCTTCGGCGCCGCCATGCCGACCTGGAAGGCGGTGATCATGCCGGCATAGTCGAAGTCCTCGGGCTTGAAATCGACGTTCTCCATAATGAAGGGCGCCGAGTTGATGACCGAGTTCGAGTGGAACATGATCGTGTAGCCGTCGGGCGCGGCCTGGCTGAGTTCGCGCGCCGCCACAGCGCCACCGGCGCCGGGCTTGTTGACGACGTTGACCGGCTGGCCCAGCTCGCGCGACATCACCGCCGCGGCAGCGCGCGCGATGAGGTCGGTCTGCCCGCCGGCGCCGTAGCCCACCAGCATGGTGATCGGCCCGGACGGATAGTCCTGCGCCATGGCCGGGCCGCCCAGCGCGCCAAGGCCCAGCGCCAGCGCGGTGCCCAGGATGTTGCGTCTTGTCGTCATGTCGGTTCCTCCCTGTTTTCGTTGATCTGCGTGGCGGATGACGGCCGGACCGGCGCCACCTTCGGCGCGTGGCCCCGGCCGACCCACCAGATGGTGAAGAGCGTCAGCGCGGCGAAGGCGACGGCAATCGGGTGATGGATCAGGTTCGCCGGATCGCGGTTCAGAAGCTGGATCGACTGGCGGAAGGTCAGCTCGAGGTTCGGGCCGATGACGAAACCGATCAGGAACGTCACGAACGAGAAGTCGAGCTTGCGGGCGAGGAAGCCGATGACCGCGAACGCCAGCATCACGTAGATCGAGAAGACGCTCGATGTCTCCATGTAGGCGCCGATCGAGCAGAAAAGGAGCACGCCGGGAATGATCAGCCTGAGCGGCACACGGATGACCATTGCGAAGAGCTTCTGGCCCAGTGCCCCGATCAACAGCATGATCAGGCTTGCGCAGATCATCGCGGCATAGACGTCGCCCACCAGCCCTGGCTGTTCGACGAACATGCGCGGCCCCGGCGTCAGCCCGTGCAGGATGAAGGCGGCAATGAGGATCGCGGCGATGACGCTGCAGGGAATGCCGAGCGCGAAAAGCGGGACCAGCGATGAAGGCACGACGGCGTTGTCGGCGCTCTCAGCCGCCGCGACGCCCTCGATCATTCCGGTTCCGAACTTCTCGGGCGTCTTCGAGGCCCGGCGCGTCGCCGCGTAGGAGAGGAATGACCCAACCGATGCGCCCAGCCCGGGAAGGATGCCGACGACCGAGCCGATGAACGTGCCGCGCAGGATCGCCGGGGTACAGCGCCGCCAGTCCGATCGCAGGACCACCCGGTCCTC
>JBNLCA010000309.1:0-8353 GCA_050303575.1 Paracoccaceae bacterium | reverse complement strand
CACCGCGGCATCGAGGTCGGCGTCGGCGAAGACGATCAGCGGCGACTTGCCGCCCAGCTCCATCGTCACGTGCCGCACGCCGGCCGCCGCAGCCTGGTAGACCTTCTGCCCGGTCGGCACCGATCCGGTCAGCGAGACCTTGCGCACCCGCCCGTCGCCGACCAGCGCCGCGCCGACTGCGCCGCGCCCCTGTACCACGTTGAACACACCGGGCGGCGCCCCCGCCTCGGTCAGGATCTCGGCAAGCTTGAGAGCGCCCAGCGGCGTCACCTCAGACGGCTTGAAGACCATCGTGTTGCCGCAGGCGAGCGCCGGGGCCGCCTTCCAGCAGGCGATCTGGCTGGGATAGTTCCAGGCGCCGATACCCACGGTCACGCCCAGCGGTACGCGCAAGGTGTAGGCCCAGTCGCCACCCAGCGGGATCGTCTCGCCGGTGATCGTGGGCGCCAGCCCGGCGAAATACTCCAGCGCGTCCGCGCCCGAGGGCCAGTCTGCCACCCGCGTCTCGGAGATCGGCTTGCCGGTATCGAGCGTCTCGAGCCGCGCCAGTTCCTCGCCCCGGTCGCGGATGATCCCGGCGGCGCGCATCAGGATCCGGCCGCGCTCGATCGGTCGCATCGCCGCCCAGTCCGACTTCGCCGCTTCCGCTGCCGCCAGCGCCGCCTCGATCACCGCGCCGGTCGCCTCGTGGACCTGCGCGATGGCCTTGCCGGTCGCAGGATAGATCACCTCGATGGCCGTGCCGGCATCGTCCTCGAGCGGGGCGCCGTCGACCCAGTGGCTGGCTGCGGGCTGCGCTTTCATCGGCGTAGCTCCGCATCGAGGAAATGTTCGACCATCGTGACCGCGCGCAGCCGGTCGGGCGTTCTCGCCGACAGGGCCTCGCGCAGGTAGACGCCGTCGATCATCGCGCCGAGGCTTTCGGCGACCTCGGCCGCGCGGTCCCCGACGATACCCCGCAGCGGCGCGGCGAGATTTGAGCGCAGCCGCCCCTGATAGATCTTCAGAAGCCGCGCCGCCTCGGGCACGGTCTGCGAGAGGACATAGAAATGCAGCCACGCCGAGATCGCCTCGCGCCGGAAACTGCTTTCTCCGAAGTTTGCCCGGATCACGGCCCGCACCCGCGCCTCGGCGTCCCGGTCGGCGGCCGCAAGCGCGCCCCGCACCTCGGCGCCGTAGATCGTCAGGATGTGGCGCATAGCGGCGAGGAAGATCTGTTCCTTCGAGCCGAAATAGTGATGCGCCAGCGCCGAGGACATGCCTGCCCGCCGCGCGATCTGCGCCACCGTGACGTCCAATGTCCCGGCACGGCCGATCTCGGCGATCGTCGCCTTGACCAGCGCATCGCGCCGGATGGGTTCCATTCCGACCTTGGGCATGTTCTGACTCCCGTCCCGTCAGGCTAGTTTTTATTAATTGACCCGTCAATCAAATCGCGGGCGATAAAGGTTTGCGGATTGTTTCCGCTACGTCATAGTACCGCGCGAGATTAGACCTTTGCCCTTCCGGCGTCCAACGATCCCACAGCACGAGGACCTTCCATGCGCGTTCTGACCATCTTGCCCTTAATTGCCGTCGCCGCCTGCACCGCCACGTCCGACGCACCCGAAGTGACCCAGGCCACCGTCCGCGACGCAGATGCGACCACGGTGGCCAACTGCCAGTTCCTCGACACGATCACGCAAAGCCAGTACAGCGGCATGCTCTTCGCCGGATCGGGCCTTCAGGCCGCGCAAGGCAAGGTGCGCAACGCCGCCGCCGGAATCGGTGCCACCCACATCGTCTGGGGTGCCATGAATTCGGGCGGAGCGATCCAGTCGGCCACCGGATCCGCCTATCGCTGCGGCTGACCCGGCGGTTATTGACTGCCCAGTCAATAAAAACGGTTGCCTTTATGGGGCTCCCGCCGTTTGATAAGACCAAAGAAACAACAGGGAGCCCCGTCATGCGCCTAACCGCGACCATCTTCGCGCTTGCCCTCGCCACCCAGGCTTCGGCCCAGTGTGAGAGCGTCACCTTCTCCGATGTCGGCTGGACTGACATCACCGCCACCACGGCGGCAACGACCACGTTGCTCGAGGCCCTCGGCTACGACACCGACGTCAAGGTCCTCTCGGTGCCGGTCACCTATGCCGGCCTCGGCGAGGGCGACATCGACGTCTTCCTCGGCAACTGGATGCCGACGATGGAGGCCGACATCGCCCCCTACCGCGAGGCCGGAACGGTCGAAACGGTGCGTGCCAACCTCGAAGGCGCGAAGTACACACTGGCGACCAACGCGGCGGGTGCCGCGATGGGCATCAAGGACTTCGCCGACATTGCCGCCCACAAGGACGATCTCGAGGGCAAGATCTACGGGATCGAACCCGGCAACGACGGCAACCGGCTGATCCTCGACATGATCGAGCAGGACGCCTTCGGGCTGAAAGGCTTCGACGTGGTGGAAAGCTCGGAACAGGGGATGCTGGCCGAGGTCGCCCGCGCCGGCGAGGACAACAAGCCGATCATCTTCCTCGGCTGGGAACCCCACCCGATGAACGCCAACTTCGAGATGACCTACCTGACCGGCGGCGATGACTGGTTCGGCCCGGACTTCGGCGGCGCCACCGTCTACACCAACGTGCGCGCCGGACTCGCTGCCGAATGCCCGAACGTCGGCAAGCTGCTCGGCAACCTCGTCTTCTCGCTGCCGATGGAGAACGAGATCATGGGCGCCATCCTGAATGACGGCGAGGATCCGAACGATGCCGCGAAGGCGTGGCTTGCGGCGAACCAGGATGTGCTTGGCCCGTGGCTCGAGGGCGTGACCACTAGGGATGGTGGTGACGCAATGGCTGCCGTCAACGCTGCTCTCGCAGATTGAGATTGACTCGATTTAGGGGCGGATCGCGTGTCCGCCCCAAATCCCTTGTTTCATGGAGTTGCGTCGGTTTGTCGCACCCAGAATCCGCGAATCATGTGGCGATATGCCAACATGTCGCACCCTCCCGCCCCAATTTGGTCACATTCGTTGACGAATCGCCCCGATCGGCTCACCTTAGAGTTGAAACGTTAGGGGATGACGTTGGTGGGTCGAGTTCTGATCAGTGTTGCATTGGCAGCGTCTGTGGCCGTGGGGGCCATGGCGCAGGCCGTCCAGGACGGGCGGGGCGGTGGCGGGGACCTTCCGGCAGAACTGGTGCCGGAAGGACCGTCCGTCGCCCTGCGCTTCAACGAAATCGACTTCTGGCGCACGCCGGGCGCAGGGCACCTCACGTCGGGCCAGGCACAGGCACTGACCGACGGAGGGGCACTCCTCCTCCTCGCCGGCGCGCGCTCCGAAGGGGCCACGCGTCCGGTTGCCGCCTCGCCACTCGAGGCCGCGCCGGACGCGGGGGCCGTCTCGACCGGGTCGATCGTCTCGTTCGCCGAGCAGCCCGGCTTCGGGACACCCTTCCCACGCGCCGACACTTCGGTGGTGAACGACGGCGGCTTTGCCGGCCTGGACGCCGTGGGCTACACGTTCGGCTTCTGACACGCCTTTCGCTTCACTTCGGCACCGGCGCTTGCCATGATCCTGAACGGGACATGGAGGGGACGATGCGGCCGACAGAAGAACGGCGCGGCGCGCCATGAGCTGGTTCACCGAAACGCTCTACGACTGGTATGACGACGGCATTCCCGTCGGCAAGGCGGCCAAGACGGTCTTCGACTGGATGAAGGACCACCTGAAGTGGTTCTTCGACGGGCTCGCAACGGTGATGGAGGCGCTGATCGAAGGGATCCTCTGGATCCTCCAGACGCCACATCCGCTGGTCATCATCGCCGCCTTCGTCGGCCTGACCTGGTATTTGCAGCGCAACTGGAAGACCTGCCTCCTGGTTGCTGTCGGCTTCCTCTTCATCTTGAACCAGGACTACTGGGAGGAAACGACCGAAAGCCTGACACTGGTCCTCGCCTCTTGCGTCGTCTGCATGGGTATCGGCGTACCGATCGGCATTGCCGCCGCGCACCGGCCCCGGCTCTACGACTGGATGCGCCCGGTCCTCGACCTGATGCAGACGCTGCCGACTTTCGTCTACCTGATCCCGGCGATCGTCTTTTTCGGGCTGGGCATGGTACCGGGACTGATCGCGACGGTGATCTTCGTCGTGCCGGCGCCGATCAGGCTGACGCACCTCGGCATCTCGACCACGCCCCAGCCGCTTCTTGAAGCGGCGACGGCTTTCGGCGCGACGCCAAGCCAGACGCTGTGGAAGGTCGAGCTGCCTTGGGCCGTGCCGCAGATCATGGCGGGGCTCAACCAGACGATCATGCTGTCGCTTTCGATGGTCGTGATCGCCGCGCTTGTGGGCGCCGACGGGCTGGGCGTCCCGGTCGTGCGCGCCCTCAATTCGGTCAACACCGCGCTCGGTTTCGAGGCCGGCTTCGTAATCGTCGTCGTCGCCATCGTTCTCGACCGCATGCTCAGGGTGGACCGCAAATGAGTGTCGCCGTCGAGTTCGACCGGGTGAACATCGTCTTCGGCGATCACCCCGAGCGCGCCCTGCCTCTGATGGACCAAGGCCAGAGCCGCGCCGACATCCAGCGCGCGACGGGGCAGGTGCTGGGCGTTCACGATTGCTCGCTGACGGTCGAGCAGGGCGAGATCCTCGTCCTGATGGGGCTGTCGGGGTCGGGCAAGTCGACGCTGTTGCGCGCGGTCAACGGGCTGAACCCCGTGGCGCGCGGCCGGGTGACGGTCCACGACGCGGACTGGTCCTGCGACGTCGTCACCGCGTCCAAGGACGACCTTCTGCGCATCCGCCGCGAGTGTATCGCGATGGTGTTCCAGCAGTTCGGCCTTCTGCCCTGGCGCACCGTGACCGAGAATGTCGGGCTTGGGCTCGAGCTTGCCGGAATGGCGCCGGCCGAACGGCAAAGGAAGGTCGCCGAGCAGCTGGCGCTGGTGGGCCTGTCGGACTGGGCGAACCGCAAGGTCGGCGACCTTTCGGGCGGGATGCAGCAGCGCGTCGGCCTTGCCCGCGCCTTCGCCACCGACGCGCCGATCCTTCTGATGGACGAGCCATTCTCGGCGCTGGACCCGCTGATCCGCTCGCGGCTCCAGGACGAGCTGCTGGACCTTCAGGCGAAACTCCACCGCACGATCATCTTCGTCAGTCATGACCTCGACGAGGCGTTCAAGATCGGCAACCGGATCGCCATCATGGAAGGCGGCCGCATCGTGCAGTGCGGCACCCCGCGCGAGATATTCTCGGCGCCGGCGTCGGATTACGTGGCCGACTTCGTGGCCAACATGAACCCGCTGGGCGTGCTGACAGCGCGCGACGTGCTCGAAGAGGGCGCGGCCGATGGCGCACCGGTGGCGCCCGAGACACCGGTCCGCGAGGTGATGGAGCGGCTGAAATCTGTCTCCGCTGTGCCGGTGGCCGAGGGCGGGGCGCCCATTGGTCGGGTCTCCGCCGCCAGCGTCTTCGCGCGCCTTCTCGATCCGCGCGGGCAGGACCGCGCGGCGCCCTGACAGCTTTCCGATACGCCTTCTGCGCGGGGGCGCCTGCAAAGTTGGCGCGCCTGAATGAAACGCCCGCCGGTCCTTCGGGACGGCGGGCGTTTCGCGGCCGGGTCTCCCCGACGGATCGTTAAACGATCAGCGGATCCAGACCTCGACGCGGCGGTTGGTCGAACGGCCCTGGACAGTGTCGTTGCAGTCGACCGGGGCGATCTCGCCGAAACCGGTAGCCGACAGCTCGATTCCGCCCAGACGGCCGCCGGCCATGGCGCGGAACTGGTCGAGAACGGCGAACGCCCGGTCACGCGACAAGGTCGTGTTGAAGCCCGACGCGCCAAGCGCATCGGCGAAGCCCGCGAAGATCACCTCGCGGCCGGAATTCTCGGGCTGGGCAAGGAAATCGACCAGACGACGCATGTCGCCCAGCGCCTTGTTGTCGAGCCGAGGCGAGCCCGCCTCGAAGCGGAAGGTCATCGACAGCCGCGACGCGCCGTTAAGCTGCTGCGCCATCGACGCCATCTCGACCGGATCGCTGTCGCGGTCGGGATGATCCATGCGCGTGCGGAGCGCCTCGCCGTCGACGTCGATGCCCGACCCGACGTAGCCCGCCGCCTCGAACGCAGCATCCGCCTCGGCCGAGATCGCGAAGTCGAGAAGTCCCTGCAGGTACTCGTTCTTCGGAGCATTGTCGGTGTAGAGCCTGATGCGCCGGCCGAGCGAATATTCCTCGGCCTTGGTCTGGAAGGGCGAAGTCGAAACCTCGAGGCCGCAGTTCAGGATCAGGTCGATCGGCTTGGCGGCGCGGATGTTGTCGACCGAGACATAGCCGATAGAGTCCGGCTCGGAGGCGACCCAGCTTGCCACGTCGCGGGCGCTGTCGAGCACGATCGCCGACGGCGTCAGCCTGTCCTGGCCGCCGAAGATGAAGGCGTCAAAGAGCTCGCGGGGGGCCGAGCCGTCCTCGCGCGCCAGCGCCGTGATCGGGACGTCAGGGCCACCAACTTCGGACCAGTTGGTAACGGCGCCGGAATAGATGTTGCCGATCTGGTCGAGCGACAGGGCCTCGAGCGGCAGCCGCGGAGAGACGACGAGCACCAGCGAGTCCACGCCGATGATGTATTCCTGGCTGAGCGAGCGCAGATCGCCGCGCTTCTGGCCGGCAAGCTCGCTGATTTCGTCCGAAGTGGCGGCTCGCAGCGACATCGCGGCCTGCGCGTCGCCGTCGATCAGTGCCTGCATCCCCGCGCTCGAGTCGTTCGAGCGCAGCTCGACGGTGAAGAGCCTGTCGCCGGAACCTGACATGACGGAATACTGCGCTGCCGTCGGGCTGACCGTTGCCGGTCCCGATAGGGTCCCGCCGAGCGAGGCCGCGTAGGCGGAAAGGACGCCCGGCATCAGGTCGCGACCCAGTTCCTCGGCACCCGCCAGCACGAAGTCGGCGTCGACCGCCTCGACCTCCGGGCAGGCCGGCCCGTCGCAGGCGACCCTCGCGCGATCGACCGTCATCGGCCCGACCGCCGTCTGGACCACCAGTTCCGTCGGGCGGACTTCCAGAAGCTCGCCCACCATCTCGATCGTGCCGTCCGCCGAGGTGACCCTGACGACCATCGTCTCGGGTTCGGCGGGCACTTCCTCGGGGCAGGCGGGGCCTTCGCAGATGATCTTCGATCGGTCGAGCGCCATCGGCCCCACCGCGGTCCGCACCACCAGCTCTGTCTCGCGGACGTCGAGAAGCTCGGCCATCATGTCGACCGCGCCGTCGATCGAGCGGATATGGACGACCTTGGTCGCGGCCTCGGCCGGCTCGTCCGTCGGACAGGCCGCGCCCTCGCACAGCACCTTGGACCGGTCGACCGTCATCGGGCCGACCGCGCTCTGGATCACCAGTTCGTTCTCGCGCACTTCGAGAAGTTCGCCGAACATTTCGACCGCGCCGTCGGGCGAATAGATCCGGACCTCCTCGGCCGCCAGCGGACCTGCCGCCGTTGAAAGAAGAAGGGCCAGAACCCCCAAACCAAGCTGATCGCTACGCATCAAGGCCTCCGGACGCACACTGTGGACAAACCCCTTCTACCATTGGAAATGCTTTTTGACGAATGTTTGACAATATCGGGCGTATTGAAAGACTTTTGCCGTAGGGGAACCTGTTGCAGGCGCCACACGCAAACCTTGAAAACCCCGCCTTTTCAGACCTTTGTCTCGCCCGCCACCGGCGTCGTCCGGCGCGGCTTGGCCACGGCCTCGCGCCAGGTGATGAAACTGACCGCGGCCATGATGACGGTGCCTCCGGCCACCACCCAGCCGTCCACAGGCTCGGCGAAGACAAGCGCGCCGATCAGCGTGGCCCAGATCAGCTGAAGGAAGGTCACGGGCTGCGTCACCGTCACCGGCGCGGCGGCGAAGGCAAGGGTCATGGCGTAGTGCCCGGCCGTCGCCAGCGCCGCGACAATGAAGAGCCAGCCCAGCTGCGCAGCCGTCGGCGGGACCCAGACCGCCCAGGCGAAGGGTGCGAGGCCGATGACCACCGTTACCGACAGCATTCCGACCACAACCGCGGCGCTCGCCACGCCCGACATCCGTTTGGCGATCAGGTAGGAGACGGCGAAACAGGCCGCCGTCGCCAGCATGGCGAAATGTCCCGGATGCAGCTCGCGGAATCCCGGCCTGAGGATGACGAGCGCGCCGCAGAGCGCAACCGTCACCGCGAGGATGCGCCGGATCGCGAGCCGCTCGCCCAGGAACAGCGCCGCGCCGACGGTCACCCCGATCGGGCTGAGGTAGTTGAGCGCGGTGACCTCGGCGATAGGGATCCGCGCCATGGCGTAGAACCACAGGATCACGCCTGCGGTATGGACCAGACCGCGC
>JBNLCA010000308.1:0-4489 GCA_050303575.1 Paracoccaceae bacterium | reverse complement strand
TCGAGGATCGTGCCGTTATGAACGAAGCCCGCGCAGTTGAAGAGGATGTCGATCCCGCCGACGTCCTTGGCCAGCTTGGCGACCGCCTTGCCGTCGGTCACGTCGAGCTGGCGGGTGACGATTCCCTCGGAGTCCAGCGGGCGCAGCGAGCCCTCATCGATGTCAGTCGCGACAACGCGCGCGCCTTCGGAAATGAAAGCCCGCGCAGTGGCCAGCCCGATGCCTGCGCCAGCGGCCGTCACGAAGGCACGCTTTCCCTGCAATCTCACCTTGAAATCCCCCCAAACCTCACATAACCGCGCCAATCTGCCACGGCACGAACTCGGCGCCGCCGAAGCCGAGTTCCTCGCTCTTGGTGCTGGCGCCCGAGGCGACCCTGACCATAAGCTCGAAAATCTCGCGGCCCTTGGCCTCGATGCCTATCCCGTCCTCGATGATATCGCCACAATTGATATCCATATCTTCCTGCATGCGGCCATACATTTCGGAATTGGTTGCGAGCTTGATACAGGGCACGGGCTTGTAGCCCGAGACCGAGCCGCGTCCGGTGGTGAAGGCGACGAGGTTCGCGCCGGACGCGATCTGGCCAGTGACCGAGGCCGGGTCGTAGCCGGGGCTGTCCATGTAGGTGAAGCCCTTGACGTCGATCTCCTCGCCGAACTTGTAGACGCCGGCCAGAGGCGCGGTGCCGCCCTTGGCGACGGCGCCGAGCGACTTTTCGAGGATCGTGGTCAGCCCGCCCTTCTTGTTGCCGGGCGAGGGGTTGTTGTCCATCTCGCCGCCGTTGCGCGCGGTGTAATCCTCCCACCAGCGGATGCGTTCGACCAGCTTCTCGCCGACGTCGGCCGTCACCGCGCGGCGGGTGAGAAGATGTTCGGCGCCGTAGATTTCCGGCGTCTCGCTCAGGATCGTCGTGCCGCCGTGCGCAACGAGGAGGTCCGAGGCATGGCCGAGCGCCGGGTTGGCGGTGATGCCGGAGTAGCCGTCCGAACCGCCGCATTGCAGGCCCACCGTGATCTCGCTGACCGGGGCAGGGGCGCGGCTTGCCTTGCCGGCCTCTGCGGCCATCTCGCGCAGCATGGCGACACCGCGCTCGACCGTCTTTCGGGTGCCGCCGGTGCCCTGGATCGTCATGTACTTGAACAGCCCGTCCTTGCGCATCCGGCCCTGGCCGACGAGGTCGGGGATCTGCATCACCTCGCAGCCGAGGCCGACGAGCAGAATCGCCCCGAAATTCGGGTTGCGCGCATAGCCCTGGAGCGTGCGGTAGAGCGTGGCATAGCCCTCGTCCTTGCCCGACATGCCGCAGCCGGTGCCGTGGACGATGGGGACGACGCCATCGACGTCACCGATCCAGTCCTCGCGCTCGGCGGCCTCGGCGATGAAGCGGGCAACCGATCCGGAACAGTTCACCGAGGTCAGGATGCCGAGGTAGTTCCGCGTGCCGACCTTGCCGTCGGCGCGGTGGTAGCCGTCGAAGGTACGGGCACCTTCGATAGCCGGAAGTGGCCGGAGATCGGTCGAGAAGGCATAGTTCTGGTCGTGCGGTCCCATGCCGAGGTTGTGGCTGTGGACATGGGCCCCCGGCGCGATATCCTCGGTCGCCTCGCCGATGACTTGGCCGTAACGGATGACCTGAGTGCCCTTTGCGATCGGGCCGAGGGCCAGCTTGTGCCCGCGCGGCACCGGCGCCGGCAGCGAGATGTCGAGGCCGGGCACCGTCGCGCCCGTGGGCAGGTCGGTCAGCGCGATCAGCACATTGTCCTGCGAATTGAGGCGGATCACCGGATCCCTTGGCGCCATTTCCGTCACCTTTCCGCTGAGGGGGCAGGGCGGCTTGACAGGAGTCCGCCCACAACTAACATGTTAGCATGTTACAGGGCGCCACCTCCGATCCGCAAGGGGCAAAGACCGGCCGGGCGCGCCTCAGGCCGCTCGATGCGTTCACCGGCAGCCTCTCGAACCGGGTCTACCAGTCGCTGAAGGAGGCGATCCTCTCGATCGCCTACGGGCCGGGCGAGATCGTCCGCAAGGCGGATCTCTGCGAGCAGCTCGGCGTTTCACGCAGCCCGGTCTCGGAGGCGTTGGCGCGCCTCGCCGCCGAGGGGCTTGTCGACGTCGTCCCGCAGGCGGGCACCTTCGTCGCCCGCTTCTCGATGGAGGAGATCCGCGAGGGCGCATTCCTGCGGGAGGCGATCGAGGTGGCGGCGGCCGAACGGGTGGCGCGCCGGATCACCGACGAGCAGGCCGCGGAGCTAAAGCGGAATCTCCGGGTTCAGGAGGTGTTGGTGGCAGACGGCGACATTGCCGGTTTCTACCGTATGGACGCCGAGATGCATGCCACGATCCTCTCCTTCACCGGTTACCGGCGACTGACCCAGGTGGCTGGCACTGCCTGGCTCCATGTCAACCGCGCGCGGCAACTGGTGCTGCCGATGCCTGGCCGGGTCGAGGCGACGCTCGAGGAACACCGCGCCATCATCGAGGCGCTGGTGGCGGGCGATGCACAGGCGGCGCGCAAGGCAACGCGCCAGCATCTGCGGCAGCTTCTGCGCCTGGTTGAGCCTCTGGAGAAGGAGCGGCCGGACCTGTTCCAGCCAGGTTAGCCATACCCTGACGACGGTCGGCCCTTGTCAGCGTTCCATGAGGAAACCCGACCCTACGGCGCAAGCCAGCCAGTCGCCAGCGCCTCGGCCCAGTCATCTTCTCCGGCGGCACGGGCGCGCGCTATCATCGGCGCGGGATAGTATGGCACCTGCACGAGGTCTGGCCGCCATGTGCCGTTCCGGTACTCGACCATCGCGTAGCGCGCATCCGGTGCGCCGGACGTGAAGATCATCGGCGGGTTCTGGCGGCGGTCGCAGTAGGCCGGGCAGCCGACCGATCCGGGATTGACGATCAGCCTTCCGTCCCTGAGCCGCACCGTCCGAGCCTGGTGCGTGTGCCCGCAGAACATGACGGGCGCGTCGATCCCCTCTGCGGCGGCTTCGATCTCGTCGTGGGGCGCCAGCCTGAGCGACGTGCCCCGGTTGATGTCGAGCCAGTTGCTGCGGTTCGAGGCCGGCGTCCCGTGGCAGAAGAAGAGGCCCTCGATCTCGAGAGTCGCCGGCATGGACCCGAGCCAGTCCTTGGCAGCGTCCGAAAGGTGCGGATGGACGGGCCGTTCCCAGGCGCCCATCTCCTCGAACGGCCGGTCGATCAGCCACTGGTCGTGGTTGCCCATGACGGTGGGCAGGTCGAGCTCCATGAGCCGGTCCGCCGTGCCGGCACCGTCGAGCGGGCCGGAGAGGCAGTCGCCCAGGTTGACGGTCAGGTCCGCGCCGCGCGATGCGATATCGGCCAGCACCGCGTCGAGCGCAGACAGGTTGCCGTGAATGTCCGAAATGACCGCGATGCGCATGGCGTACCCCCCATTGGGACCGCGACGGTCGGCCGAAATTTGCGGGAAGTAAAGGTCAGCTCGCCGCCGCGCTGGCGGTGGCGGACGAGCCGTCGAAGAGCCGGACGCAGGCAGCGACGAACCGGCCGCGGACCCCAGGACCCTCCATCAGGATCTCGTGCTCGGCGCCGTCGAAGATCTCGATCTCGCCGCCGGGCCAGTCCGCCATGCGGCGGCGTATCCGGCCGGGATCGACGATCCGCTCGGCGGTGCCGAGGCCGGCATAGGCGCGGTAGGCAGGCGCCGGCATCGCGGCAAGCGCGCGCGTCTCCCGCAGCGCCTCGTGGACCCAGGTCACGCTCGGCCCGCCGAGTGCGAGTTCGGGATGGGCAGCGACCTGCCGGCGCATGTAATCGAACATCGGACGGTCGCGGGTCAGCCGGTTCTCCTCGAACGAGGTCAAATCGACATAGGTGGTCGCCCCGGTGCCGGGCGCATAGCGGTGGCCGAAGCCGAAGAAGCTGATGGCGCCCGAGACCGGCCGGGCGATGGGCCGCAGGACCGGCGCGATCTCGAGGCCCCACATCGGCGCCGAGAAGGCGGCGCTCTCGACGGCGAGGCCCTCGATCAGCGCGCGAAGCGCGATGCAGCCGCCCATCGAATGGCCGAGGACATGCCATGGCCGGGGCAGGTCAAGTTCGGCAGCGGCAGCCATCACCGCCGCGACGTCCTTCTGGTACTCAGAGAACTTGCCGACATGGCCCACGGCGCGGTCGGAAAACGCACGGTCCGCAAGGCCCTGTCCGCGCCAGTCGACGGCCAGGAGCGCATAGCCCTCGGCGGCGAACTCGGCAGCGGTGATCCCGTACTTCTCGGCATATTCGGTGCGTCCGGGAAACAGGAGCACCGTGCCGCGCGCCGCTTTCAGCGGCCATGCGGCGACGCGGATCCGCACGCCGTCCCCGGCCTGGCACCACCAGGCGCTGCCGCCCGGCGGCCCCTCGGCCACGTCGTCGAAGAAGGGGGCGGGCTCGAGGGTCAACTCAGCGCCGCACCAAGCTGCATGGCCTTGCCCATGTCGCCGTCGACCGAAAGCTTGCCGGTCATGAA
>JBNLCA010000307.1:0-7781 GCA_050303575.1 Paracoccaceae bacterium | reverse complement strand
TAGGCGGTGATCGCGTCGATCACCCGCTCGCGCGTCGACGAGATCAGCGGCGCATCCCCCAGTGGCAGCGCCGGGTCACCGCAATCCTCGCACACGCGCTGGTCATGGCGGTAGATCGTCCGGCCCCAGCGATCCTGAACCCGGTCCACCAGCGTCGGTTCCACCCGCTCGCCGCCGTTCGCCAGCATCGAATAGGCCGCGACCATGCGGAAGAGGGTCGTCTCCTGCGCGCCGAGCGCGTTCGCAAGGAACGGCTGCATCCGGTCATAGACGCCGAACCGCTCGGCGTAGTTGGCGACCGCGTACATGGTGATTTCCTGAGCCAGGCGGATGGTCATCAGGTTCCGCGACTGCTCGATGCCCGTTCGCATCGGCGTCGGACCATAGAAGCGGTTCGACGAGTTCTTCGGCCGCCAGACGCCCTCGGGCGTGTTCACCTCGATCGGCGCGTCGATGATGATCGAGGCCGGGGTGAAGCCGCTGTCGAGCGCGGCGGAATAGACGAAGGGCTTGAAGGACGACCCCGGCTGGCGCAGCGCCTGCGTGGCCCGGTTGAGTTCCGAATCCTGGTACGAGAAGCCGCCCTGCATGGCGAGCACGCGGCCGTTGTGCACGTCCATTGCCATGAAGCCGCCCTCGACCTCCGGCACCTGCCTCAGCGTCCAGCGGATGAAGGACCCGTCCGAATCCTTGGTCATGGCGCGAACCAGCACCACGTCGCCCTTGGTCAGAAGATCGCCCGCGACCCGCGCACGGCGGCCGAGCGAGCCATCCTCGAGCCGCTTGCGCGCCCAGGTCACGTCGTCGGGCGGGATGAAGTGGCCATCTGCGTCGTCCTCGACGCCCTCGATGCCGATCCGGGCGCTGGACTCGCCGACCTGGAGCACGACGGCCGGGAACCAGCCGGGAACGTCGCGCGGCACCTCGACTTCGGCGAGCGCAGCGCGCCAGGTGGCCTCGTCGGCCATCTGCTCGTCGGTCAGCACCTTGCCGGTACCGCGCCAGACGCCCTGGTCGCGGTCGTATTTCTCTAGCCCGTTCCTCAGCGCGATGGCTGCGATCTCCTGGAGTTCGGGATCGACCGTGGCCCGGATCGTCAGGCCGCCCGAGAAGAACTCTTCCTCGCCGAAGGTCGAGGAAAGCTGGCGGCGGATCTCGTCGGTGAAGTAGTTGCGCGGCGGAAGGCTGGCCTGGAACCGCTCGTAATCGCCATTCTGCACGGTCTTGAGCGGTTCTTCCTTCGCGCTCTCGTACGTGGCGCGGTCGATATAACCGTTCTCGAACATTTCGCGCAGGACGTAGTTGCGGCGGCTGACCGCGGCGTCCATCTGGCGGACCGGGTGAAGGTTGCCCGGCCGCTGCGCCAGCGCGGCGAGATAGGCGACCTCGCTGACGGAAAGCTCGGACAGCGACTTGTTGTAATAGCTCTGAGCCGCCGCCGCGACGCCGTAGCTGTTCTGGCCGAGGAAGATCTCGTTGAGGTAAAGTTCGAGGATCTTGTCCTTGTTCATCGCCGCCTCGACCCGCGAGGCCAGGATCAGTTCCTTGATCTTGCGCTCGGCCGTACGGTCCGACGACAGAAGGAAGTTCTTCATCACCTGCTGGGTGATGGTCGAGGCGCCGCGCAGGTCGCGGCCGCGGAAGACATCGCGCGCCGCAGACAGCATGCCCATCGGGTCGTAACCGCGGTGCGAGTAGAAGTTCTTGTCCTCGGCGGAGATGAAGGCCTGCTTCACAAGGTCCGGAATCTCGGACGAGGCGACGAAGATTCGCCGTTCGTGCGCGAATTCGTCGATCAGGCGCCCCTCGCCCGAATAGACCCGGCTGATCGTCGCGGGCGCATATTGCGACAGCGTTTCGACGTCGGGCAGGTCCTTGGAGTAGAAGTAGAATACACCGCCAATGGTGAGCGCGCCGAAGAACGTCCCCAGCGTGATCATCGAGAAGATTGCCCCGAAGAACGAGGCGATAAAGCGTAACATACGTCGGTCTGTCCTGGCGGTTCAGCCTGTATATATGGCGCGCGGCGGCACCGGTCAAAAGAAACGCGGGCGCCTCGGCGGGGCCTCGCGCGTATGTGTCAGCGCCAGATCAGCGCGCCGCGTGCGGCGTCGGCGTCGACCCAGCCGGCAAGGGCGCGGGCAATGCCGCGCGCGGCTTGGTGCCGCCACTCGGCCGAGATCATCAGGCCGCGGTCGGCTGACGAGGATATGAAGCCCAGCTCGATCAGGGCCGAGGGGATATCCGGCGCCCTGAGGACCGAAAATCCGGCCGACATGCGCGGCTGCTTGTGCAGGCGCCCGACGCTGCCCGCCAGCCCCTCGACGATGGCGTCGGCAAGCGCCTCGGAGCGCGGGCTGGTGTCGAGCCGGGCTATGTCCATCAGGACGCCGGCGATCACGTCGTCCTGGTGGCTGAGATCGACCCCGGCGAGGAGATCCGACCGGTCATGCCGTTCGGCCAGAACCTCGGACGCCTCGTCGGAGGCGGTTTCCGAAAGCGTGTAGACCGTGGCGCCGGTCGCCCGTCCCTCGGCCACCGCATCGGCGTGCAACGACAGGAAGATGTCGGCCCCGGCCTCGCGCGCGATGGTGATGCGCTGATCCAGCGGAACGAAGACGTCCTCGTCTCGGGTGAGCACGACCCGGAACCGCCCGGTGCGGATCAGTGCTTCCTTCAGCTCGCGCGCGAAGGTCAGCATCAGGTCGGCCTCGTTCAGATCGCCCGCCTCGGCGCCCGGGTCGATGCCGCCGTGGCCGGGATCGAGGACCACCGTCACCGGCCCCTCGCCCGCCGGCGCAGGCGCGCGGACATTTGCGCCGCCGGTGCCCCAGTCGGCGCCGTCCGGCGCGCCGGACCGCTCGCGGAACTCGGCGCCCGTGACCGGATCGAGCCGCACCCGGATCACCGCGCTGCCGTCCCCGGCGCCTGTCTCCATCCCGGCCTGAGCCACCGCATAGGGTGCCGCAAGGTCGAGGACCAGGCGCGACCAGCCCGGCCGGAAGGCACCGGTGCGGATGCCGGTGGCACGCGAGGCATCAAGGATCGAGGCGGCGCGGGTCGCGCCCCAGTCCACCTCGCGGAAATCCAGCACAAGGCGCGGCGGGTCGGCCAGCGTGAAGGCGCGCCATGCCACGGGCTGGGTCAGCGAAAGCTCCAGCGCGATCCCCTCGCCCGAGTCGCGCACCGACGACGCGGCGGGATTCATCCGGGCAAGCGCCGACAGCCCCTCGGACCGGAGGGGCAGCGCGGCGGCAAGCGCCACCGCCAGCGGAAACAGCAATCGGACGAGCCTGCTCATGGCCTCATGTTCTTTGACCGGATGGTATCAGGTTCGACACGTCGGCGGAAGCGGAATGCGCTCCCGGCGATTTTCCGATAAATTCAGTCGGCAATTCTTGACGCGCATGGCAGAGAGGTCTAGCCAAGAGCCGTCCGACCAAAAGAGTCGGGAATGACCGGAGACTGATCATGCGTATCGCCCTTGCCGCCCTCCTCTTGGCCGCCTGCACCGCTGCGGTGCAGGCCGAGGGGGTCGTGAACCTCTATTCCTCGCGCCACTACGACACGGACGAGCGCCTCTATTCCGAGTTCACCGCACAGACCGGGATCGAGGTGAACCGGATCGAGGGCAATGCCGACGAGTTGATCGCACGGATGGAGGCCGAGGGTGCCAACAGCCCGGCCGACGTGCTGATCACCGTGGATGCCGGCCGTATCTGGCGCGCCGAGGAGAAGGGAATGCTCCAGCCCGTCCAGTCCGCGGTGCTTGAGGACCGTATCCCGGCCGCGCTGCGCCATCCGGACGGTTTGTGGTTCGGCTTCTCGACCCGCGCCCGGATGATCTTTTTCGCCAGGGACCGGGTCGAAAACCCGCCGCAGAGCTACGCTGACCTTGCCGATCCGGCCTGGAAGGAGCGCATCTGCATCCGCTCGGCGACGAACATCTACAACCTCTCGCTTCTCGCCTCGATCATCGCCCATGACGGAGAGGACGCGGCCCGCGCCTGGGCCGAGGGGGTCAAGGCGAACCTCGCCCGCGATCCACAGGGCGGCGACACCGACCAGCTGAAGGGCCTCGTCTCGGGCGAGTGCGACGTCGCGGTCGCCAACAGCTACTATTTCGCCCGCGCGCTCCGCACCGAAGTCGAGGGGCTGAGCGAGGGAATCGGCGATATCGGATGGGTCTTCCCCGACCAGGACGGCAACGGCACGCACGTCAACATCTCGGCCGCCGGCATCGCAGCGCATGCGCCGAACTACGACAATGCGGTGAAGTTCCTCGAATATCTCTCGTCCGACGCCGCGCAGGCCTATTTCTCGTCCGGCAACGACGAGTACCCGGTTGTCGCCGGCGCGGCACTGGCGCCGAACGTCGCCGAGCTGGGCGCGTTCCGCCGCGACGAGCTGAACCTGTCGGCGCTTGGCCAGAACCAGGCCGCGGCCGAACGGATCTTCAACGAGACCGGCTGGGAATAGCCGCGGCGTGCTGACGGAAGGCGGGGGCACTCCCGCCTTCCCTCGACGCGCTTCGCGCGTCTCCTCCAGTTGGGCCCGGCCTCGGCTTCGCCTCGGCAAGGGGGCCCTCGGACCCCCTCTTGAGCCTTCGGCTCAATTCACCCCCGAGAATATTTGCGAACCGAAAGAGCCGGCAGCGGGCTAGCGTTCGAGTCTGGCCTTGCGTCCACCTCGCCGGACAGCCGGGCCGCTCCGCGTCAGCCCCTCCTTCAGGATCGCGGTCATCGGGTGATCCTCGTCGGCGCCGTATTCGGCGATGACGCGCTTGAGGGCGAGCGAGGTGTCGCTGCCCTGCGGCAGCGAGAGCGCCCAGTCAAGGAAGATCGACCTGCAGTCGGGGGCGGTGATCCCCTCAATCCGGTAGCTTTCCCTGATGAGCCCCTTGGGGTCGGCCTGTTCGATGCGCATGGACAATCTATGGCGCGCCGGCCGCGTCCTCCGCAAGAGCCTGCGTGACGATCCGGTCCACCGCCGCGCGCGCCTCGGCGAGCTTGTCCGCCAGCGCCTCGAGCGAGCCGGCCCCGGTCTCGCGCAGGAGGACCGCCGTGCCGCCCTCGCCCACCTCGGCCGGATCGAGCGGCCGGTCGGTCAGGAGCCGGGTCACCGTCTGGACCGCCCAGTAGAGCCGGTAGGCAGAGGCTAGCGCCTCGGCCTCGCCGGTCAGAGCGGCCTTCGCCGCCTGCCTGAGCTGCGCGCCGACGCCATTCGCCGGAGCACCGGCAAGGAGCGCCGCCGTCTCGGCCAGAAGCTCGACATCCATCATCGAGCCGGGCCCGCGCTTGACGTCCCACGGGCTTTCCGTCGGTTTCGCCGCGGCGAGCCGGGCCCGCATGTCGGCGACGTCCTTCAGCACCATGGCGCGATCGTGCGGACGCGCAAGGACCTCGCGCCGGAACGCCTCGACCGACGCGGCAAGGTTCTCCGCGCCGCCCGTCACGGCCGCCACCCGGGCGCGGCTCAGCGCCAGATGCTCCCAGGTCCAGGCCTCGCTCTGCTGGTAGGTGCGGAAGGCGGCGAAGGACGTCGCAACCGGCCCCTGCTTGCCCGAGGGGCGCAGGCGCATGTCCACCTCGTAGAGCCTGCCCTCGGCCATCGGCGCCGAAAGGGCGGTGACGAGTGCCTGGGTCAGGCGGGCATACCAGGTCCGCGCGGCGAGCGGCTTCGGCCCGGCGGATTCCTCGGACCCATCGGCGTCATAGATGACGATGAGGTCGAGGTCGGAGGCCGCGGTGAGGAGCCCCGCGCCGAGCGAGCCCATGGCCAGCGCCACCGCGCCCCGACCGGGCGGCGGACCGTGACGCACCGCAAGCTCGGCCGCCACTGCCGGGAAGAGCGCCGCGACAACGGCACCGGCGAGGTCGGCATATTCGCGGCCCGCCTGTTCGGACCCGATCAGCCCGCGCAGGTGATGGACGCCGATGCGGAAGTGCCATTCCTTCTGCCAGCGCCGGGCGGCGTCGAGCTTCTGCTCGTAGTCGGGCGTCTGGTCGAGCAGGCGCGCCAGTTCGGCCGTCAGCGCCCCCTGCCCCGGCCAGTCGCCGAAGAACGAGCCGCCGATGACCGCGTCGAGCACCCCGGCATTGTGCGAGAGGTAGCGCGCAAGCCCCGGCGCGGTCGCGGCGATGTCGATGATAAGGTCTACGAGCTGCGGGTTCGCTTCGAAGAGCGCGAAGAGCTGCACCCCCGCCGGCAGGCCGGCGAGGAAGCCGTCGAGGCTGAGAAGTGCCTCGTCGGGCTTCGCGGCCTTTTGCAGCCGCGCGAGAAGCTGTGGCCGAAGGCGGCGGAACGTCTCGCGTGCCCGATCCGACCGAAGCGCCGGGTAGGACCGCCAGCGGGCAACGATGGCCTTCTGCTCGTCGGTGAGGTCCGGTGCCTCGCTTGGCGTCTCGGGCTGGTCGGGCGCGAAGAACCCCTCGGTCAGCGCGGCGACCTGTCTGAGCCGCGCCTCGATCCGGTCGCGCAGCTCGCCCGTGTCGCGCTCGCCCATCAGGCTGGCGAGCCGGTCCCAGCCCTCGTCGGTCGCGGGAAGCTCGTGGGTCTGCTGGTCGGCGACCATCTGCACCCGGTGTTCGACCTCGCGATGGGCGCGGTAGGCGTCGGTCAGGCGGCTCCGGACGTTCTCGGGGATCCAGCCCGCCGCCGCCAGCTGCGCCAGCCCCTCGACCGTGCCGCGCGCGCGCAGGGACGGATCGCGTCCGCCTGCGATCAACTGGCGGGTCTGGGTGAAGAACTCGATCTCGCGGATACCGCCCTGGCCCAGCTTCATGTCGTGGCCGTCGAGGTTGAACCCATGCAGCCCCTTGTGGTCGCGGATCCTGAGCCGCATGTCGTGCGCGTCCTGGATCGCCGCGAAATCGAGATGCCGGCGCCAGACGAAGGGTGTCATCGTCTTGAGGAACCGCTCGCCCCCCGCGATGTCGCCGGCACATGGCCGCGCCTTGATCCAGGCGGCGCGCTCCCAGGTCCGGCCGTGGGTCTCGTAGTAGCGCTCGGCCGCCTCCATGCCCATGCAGACCGGTGTCACCGACGCGTCAGGACGCAACCGCAGGTCGGTGCGGAAGACGTAGCCCTCGGCCGTGGTGTCGGAAAGAAGCTGCGTCAGCTTGCGGGTGGCGCGGATGAAGGCGGCGCGCGCCTCGTGCGCCTCGGCAGGGTCGAAGCGGGTCTCGTCGAAAAGGCAGATGAGGTCGATGTCCGACGAGTAGTTCAGCTCATGCGCCCCCATCTTGCCCATGGCGAAGACGACCATGCCGCCGAGATCGGCAAGCGCCGCCTCGTCCATCCCGGGGATCTTGCCGCGCCGGAGCTCGGCTCCGATGTAGGAGGCGAGACCGGCCGCGATCGACGCGTCGGCGAGACGGGTCAGCGCGCCCGTCACGTCCTCGAGCGGCCAGACGCCTCCCAGGTCGGCCAGCGCCGCGAGCAGCGCGACGCGCCGCTTTGCCTGCCTGAGCCCGCTTGCAAGCGCATCGTCGGAAAGCGTCGGAATCGCGGCAAGCTCGGCCTCGAGCGCCGCATCAGGGTCAACGGCAAGCGCCTCGGCGGTCCAGTCCCTTTCGCGCACCAGAAGGCCGCCGAGATAAGGGCTCGACCCGGCAGTGCCGGCGATCAGGTCACGCAGCTCGGGCGCGAGGTCCGGAAAGAGCGCTGCCGCCTCGTCGCCCCGTTCGGGCTCGTAGGCCAGCGGCGCTCGGGTGAGGCGGGCGGCGAAGGACATGGGTCATGGGTGCCTTCCCATGAGGTTTGCGTCAATCCCGGCGATT
>JBNLCA010000306.1:0-2754 GCA_050303575.1 Paracoccaceae bacterium | reverse complement strand
GGGCCCCAGTGGCTTGCCCTGAACTACGGCCGCTATCTCTGCCGCAGGTGGAACGACGGCACCTCGGACCTGCCGCCGCTGAAGAGCTTCGTGATCACCTTCCACGTCGAGTGGACCGGTGCGCCGGGCGAACCGAGGGAGTTCTTCGTCAATCCGGTCTGGACACACGACTGTTTCGGCTGACCGGTGACATGAGCCAGCGGTCGCCCGGAGCCGCCCGAGCTACTGAAGACCAATGTCTGCTTAGGGCCGCTGCACACTTTGATTGCAAAAGGGTGCGCCCTGTGGCGCACCCGGCTGGTTTGCGGCGAGAAGTTCAGAAGAAGCCCAGCTTGTTGGGATTGTAGCTGACCAGCATGTTCTTGGTCTGCTGGTAGTGATCGAGCATCATCTTGTGCGTCTCACGCCCGATGCCGGACTGCTTGTAGCCGCCGAAGGCTGCATGTGCCGGGTAGGCGTGATAGTTGTTGACCCAGACCCGGCCGGCCTCGATCGCGCGGCCGAAGCGGTAGGCCCGGGTGCCGTCGCGCGTCCAGACGCCGGCGCCGAGGCCGTACATCGTGTCATTTGCGATGGCGAGCGCTTCTTCCTCGTCCTTGAATGTGGTGACCGAGACGACTGGACCGAAGATCTCTTCCTGGAAGACCCGCATCTTGTTGTGGCCCTTCAGGATCGTCGGCTGGATGTAGAACCCGTTCGACAGGTCGCCGTTGAAGCGCGCAGCATCGCCGCCGACCAGCACCTCGGCACCCTCTTCGACGCCAATGGTCAGATAGGACAGGATCTTGTCCTGCTGCTCCTGGCTGGCCTGCGCCCCCACCATGGTCTCCATCAGGCGCGGGTCACCCTGCTTGATGGCGCGCACCCGCGCGATGGCGCGTTCGATGAAGCGTTCGTAGATGTCTTCCTGGATAAGTGCGCGGCTGGGGCAGGTGCAGACCTCGCCCTGGTTGAAGGCGAAAAGGACAAAGCCCTCGACCGCCTTGTCGAGGAAGGCATCATCCTCGGCCATCACGTCCGAGAAGAAGACGTTGGGCGACTTGCCCCCCAGTTCCAGGGTCACCGGGATCAGGTTGACGGTCGCGGCCTGCATGATCTTGCGGCCGGTCTCGGTCGAGCCGGTGAACGCGATCTTTGCGATCCGCGGCGAGGTGGCAAGCGGCGCTCCGACCTCCGGCCCCATGCCGTTGACGATGTTCAGAACGCCCGGCGGCAGAAGATCCGCAATCAGCTCGGCCACCACCATGATCGCGGCCGGGGTCTGCTCAGCCGGCTTCAGGACGATGCAGTTGCCGGCAGCAAGCGCCGGAGCAAGCTTCCATGCCGCCATCAGGACCGAGAAGTTCCACGGGATGATCTGGCCAACCACACCCAGCGGTTCGTGGAAGTGGTAAGCCACGGTGTCGTGGTCAATTTCGGACATCGTGCCTTCCTGACCCCTCAGCACTCCCGCGAAGTAGCGGAAGTGATCGACCGACAGCGGGATGTCGGCGGCGGTGGTCTCGCGGATCGGTTTGCCGTTGTCCCACGTCTCGGCGGTTGCGATCAGTTCGAGGTGGTCCTCGATCCGGTCGGCGATCCTGAGCAAGATGTTTGAGCGTTCGGCGGCCGAGGTCTTGCCCCAGGAGTCCTTCGCCGCGTGGGCAGCATCTAGGGCCAGTTCGACGTCGGCTGAGTCAGAACGGGCAACCTCGCAGACCACCGCGCCGGTGATTGGCGTGATGTTGTCGAAGTAGCGGCCGTTCACTGGCGGGACAAACTTTCCGCCGATGAAGTTGTCATAGCGGGTCTTGAACGGCGAGCTGAACTGGCCCGCGGTTTGGGTCATCTCGTTCATGGATAGTCCTCCTCTGGCCGGGTCCTCCGCCCGGATGGCCGGAAGATGGCGATTCGGAGGTTGCGTGTCAGTCGGGGGCAGGCGAGCCGGTCACGTGACCTGTCTCAGTACTGAGACAGGCGGGTGGACTAATCGACGATGCCCAGACGCTTCATGCGCCGGTAAAGCGTCGCGCGACCCACGCCAAGCGCGCGCGCCGCCTCCGAGACATTGCCTTCGGCCCGGGCCAAGGCGCGCATCACGGCGGCCCGCTCGGCCCTCTCGAAACCCGACGGGCCGTCTTCGCGCCCCAGCAGATCCGAGGCCGGGCGCGGCCGCAGATCCCCTTGCGCCTCAAGTCCGAACACGCGACGCGCCGCTCGTGTCGCACCGATGACCAGGTCGTCGCTGTCCAGCGCCAGCAAGGCCGCCGCTCCCGCGTCGTCACTATCGGCGACCACAATCCGCGCCTTGGGAAAGGACGAGCGGAAATAGTCGGTTTCGATCACACGTGCGGTCTGCGTCACCATCGCCCCGATCAGCAGGTTGTGGCCCGCCGTCTGATCGGCCCGTGCCGACGAGACATCAAGCGCGGCAAGAAGCCGTCCGTCGTCACCGAAGATCGGCGCATCCATGCAGCTCATCCCGATGTTGCGGGCCAGAAAGTGTTCGTCACGATGGATGGTGATCTGCCGTCTCTCGGTCAGACAGGTGCCGATCCCGTTGGTGCCTTCGCTCGCCTCGCTCCAGTCGGCGCCGAGTGAAAGCCCCCAGCTTTCAAAGACAAGGGCGTCGGCGTCCGTGCAGCGCTGATCCAGGACGATCCCGCTTTCGTCGGTCAGCAGAACGCCGCAGCCGGCATTACCGACGAGACCGAAGAGATGGTCGAGCTTGGGTGCCGCAACCTGAAGGAAGCGGTCAAGCCGGACGCGGCGATC
>JBNLCA010000305.1:0-2693 GCA_050303575.1 Paracoccaceae bacterium | reverse complement strand
GACCACCGCAGCCAGATGGAGGCGATGGAGGGCGCCACGCCCGAACGGATCGGCGCCTTCAAGGGCCTCTGCCTCGACGCCGCGCTGAACGTCGCGGGCGGCGGGCCGGGCTACGGCATCCTCTGCGACGGGCGGCTGGGGCGCGAGGCACTATACCGCGCTGCCGGCACCGGTCTCTGGATCGGACGGCCGGTGGAACGACCCGGCGCGCGGCCGCTGAACTTTGAGCCCGAGATCGGCCCGGACTGCGGCGGGCTTGCCGAATGGCCCCGCGACCATGTCGTCAAATGCCTGTGCTTCGCCCATCCGGACGATGACGCTGCGCTGTGGGACGCGCATATCGCGACGCTGCAAAGGCTCTTCGCCGCGACCCGGCGCAACCGGCTTGAATTCCTCCTCGAGATCATCCCCTCGAAGGTCGCCCCAGTGGATGACGAGACGAGCGCGGCGGTGATACGGCGCGTCTATGCGGCCGGCATCTTCCCAGACTGGTGGAAGCTCGAGCCGTTCCGGACCGAGGGCGCCTGGCAAATGGCCGTCGCCGCCATCGAGGAGAGCGACCCCCGAACCCGCGGCATCGTCGTCCTCGGCCTCGACGCGCCCGAGGCGGAGCTCGCGCAATGCTTCGCGCTCGCCGCACGGCAGCCCCTGGTCAAGGGCTTCGCGGTCGGCCGCACGATCTTCGGTCCGGCGGCGCGCGACTGGTTCGCCGGCCGCACCACCGATGCCGAGGCCAAGGACCGGATGGTCCGCGCCTATGCCGATCTCTGCGCCGCCTGGGACCGGGCGCGCGAAACCCGGGAGACTGCCGCATGACGATCCGGCTTACCGCCGCGCAGGCGCTGGTGCGTTACCTCGCCGCGCAGATGACCGACGAGGGCGAGCCCTTCATCGCAGGTGTCTGGGCGATATTCGGCCACGGCAACGTGGCGGGTATGGGCGAAGCGCTCTATTCCGTCCGCGACCGGCTGACGACCTATCGGGGCCACAACGAGCAGACGATGGCGCACGCCGCCATCGCCTATTCCAAGCAACTCGGCCGCCGCCGCGCGATGGCCGTCACCTCCTCGATCGGGCCGGGGGCGACCAACATGGTCACGGCCGCCGCGCTCGCGCATGTGAACCGCCTGCCCGTCCTCCTGATCCCCGGCGACGTCTTCGCCGGGCGCGGGCCTGACCCGGTGCTGCAGCAGGTCGAGGATTTCGGCGACGGCACCGTCAGCGCGAACGACTGCTTCCGGCCGGTCAGCCGCTATTTCGACCGGATCACCCGGCCCGAACAGCTGCTCACCGCCCTTCCGCGCGCCTTCGCCACGATGACCGACCCGGCAGACTGCGGACCTGTCACGCTGGCCTTCTGCCAGGACGTGCAGACCGAGGCCTTCGACTGGCCCGAGAGCTTCTTCGAGCCGCGCACCTGGCACCGCCGCCGCACCCGTCCCGATTCCGTCGAGCTTGCCGCGGTAACGGGGGCCGTGCTTGCGGCGGACCGACCCGTCATCGTGGCGGGCGGCGGCGTCCATTACTCGGGCGCGGCCGAAACGCTGCGGGACTTTGCCGAACGTCACGCGATCCCGGTGGTCGAGACCCAGGCCGGCAAGTCGGCCCTGCCGTGGGATCATCCGATGAACCTCGGCCCGGTGGGCGTGACCGGTGCCTCGTCAGCGAACGCGGTCTGCGAGGCGGCGGACCTTGTCCTTGGCGTCGGCACGCGGTTCCAGGATTTCACTACCGGCTCGTGGGCGCTCTTCAAGAACCCGGACCGCAAGCTCGTCAGCCTCAATGTCGCCGCCTACGACGCGATGAAGCACGGCGCGATGGCGCTTCAGTGCGATGCGACGGCGGGGCTCGAGGAGCTCTCGGCCGCGCTCGGCGCGCACAGGGCGCAAGCACCCGATGCGAAGCTCAAGGCAGACTGGTTCGCCTCGGTCGACCCGTTCACCGCCGCGCCGAAGGGCGGCAACGCGCTCCCGACCGACCAGCAGGTCATCGGCGCGGTCCAGCGCGCCGCCGGGCCGGACACCGTGGTCATGTGCGCGGCGGGCACCATGCCGGGCGAGCTCCACAAGCTCTGGAAGTCGCCCCGCCCCGGGGCCTACCACATGGAATACGGCTTCAGCTGCATGGGCTACGAGATCGCCGGCGCCATCGGCATCAAGATGGCCGAGCCGGACCGCGACGTGATCTGCATGGTCGGCGACGGCAGCTACATGATGGCGAACTCCGAACTTGCCACCGCGGTCGCCATGGGGATCAAGATCACCGTCGTCCTGACCGACAACCGCGGCTTCGGCTGCATCAACCGGCTGCAGAAGGCGACCGGCGGTGCCGAGTTCAACAATCTCTTCAAGGACACGGTGCAGGAGCACGAGACGAATATCGACTTCGCCGCCCACGCGGCCTCGATGGGCGCTGCGGCCATCCACGTCACCACCATCGCCGAGCTGGAAGAGGCGTTCGCCCGCGCGAAGGCTGCGACCGGCCCCTTCGTCGTCGTCATCGATACCAACCCCTACCCGTCCACCCCGTATGGCGGACACTGGTGGGACGTGGCCGTGCCCGAGGTCTCGGACCGCAGGGAAGTCGCCGACGCCCGCGCCGCCTACGACGCGAACCGCTCGAAGCAAAGACCCACCTGAAAGATAGATCCATGACCGTCCAAATCGGCATCTCCCCGATCGCCTGGCAGAACG
>JBNLCA010000304.1:0-5995 GCA_050303575.1 Paracoccaceae bacterium | reverse complement strand
ATCCGTGCGGCGGCCGGTATCCCGTTCATCGACATGGTGGCGCTGACCGCCGGTCGGGTGGCCGGCGCGACGCGGATCGGCCTTCTCGCCTCGCCGGCGGTGCGCAGGGTCGGGCTTTTCGACCGCGCGCTCACCGCCGAGCTCGTCTACCCCGCCGACGAGGCGGCGCTTGTGGCGGCGATCCGCTCGGTCAAGGCCGGAAGGCTCGACCCGGCGCGCGCCACGCTGAGCGCCGCATCGGCGGAGCTTCTGGCGCGCGGCGCCGAGATCCAGCTGATCGCTTGCACGGAATTCTCGCTGATCCCCGAGGCGGTGGCACCCGGCGTGCGGTTTGTCGACACGCTCGATGTGCTGGTTGAGGCGATCGTTGAGTTTGCGCGCAGCTAGAATGCGCCCGGCGCGGCTGCCGTTGCGACATGGAAGTCGCGGTGCCGAGACTCCCCCACTTGCACCCGCTGCCGTTCCCGACCACAACTTGCAGCTGAACGGGGAGGGGACCACATGACCACCTATTCCATCGCGACGATCCCGGGTGACGGGATCGGCACCGAAGTCATCCCGGTCGGCCAGCGCGCCGCCGAGACCGCCGCCGACCGGCACGGCTTCTCGCTCACGTGGAAGGAGTTCGACTGGTCCTGTCGCCGCTACGACGAGACCGGCCGCTTCATGCCCGAGGACGCGATCGACCAGGTGCGCGAGCATGACGCGATCTATCTCGGCGCCGTCGGCTGGCCCGGCATCCCCGACCACCTCTCGCTCTGGGGACTTCTGATACCCCTCCGCCGCGAGCTCGACCAGTACGCCAACGTGCGACCGGTGCGCCTTCTGAGAGGTGTCGAAAGCCCGCTCGCCGGGCGTGGCCCGAAGGATATCGACTTCGTTGTCGTTCGCGAGAATGTCGAGGGCGAATATTCCGAGGTCGGCGGGCGGCTCTATCGCGGCACCGACCACGAGATGGCAGTCCAGGAATCGATCTTCACCCGGCGCGGCACCGACCGGATCATGGACTATGCGTTCCGGCTAGCCGAAACCCGGCGCGGTCACGTCACCTCGGCGACGAAATCGAACGGCATCGTCCACACGATGCCCTTTTGGGACGAGCGCTTCGCGGCGGTGAAGGCGCGCTATCCCGATGTGAAAACCGCCCAGTTCCACATCGACATCCTGACCGCGCATTTCGTCCAGCATCCGGACTGGTTCGATGTCGTCGTCGGCTCGAACCTCTTCGGCGACATCCTGTCGGACCTTGGCCCGGCGGTTGCGGGGTCCATCGGCATCGCGCCTTCGGCGAACCTCAACCCCGAGGGTACGGCTCCGTCGATGTTCGAACCGGTCCACGGTTCGGCCCCCGACATCGCCGGCAAGGGCATCGCCAACCCGGTTGCAGCGGTCTGGAGTGCGGCGATGATGCTCGACCATCTCGGCCAGACAGAGGCGGCAAACACGCTGGAGCGCGCCATCGAGGTCTCGCTGGAACGGCCCGAGACCAGGACGCGTGACCTTGGCGGAACGGGCGACACGAAGGCGTCGGAACAAGCGATCCTGAAGGCCATCTCGAACGGCGCCTGACCCGGCGCCGCTCGCGGCCTTTGACAGGCGGAAGTCTGCCGGTGATAGTGGCCCGAAGAACGCGCAAGAATGTTTCGCCCGGGGGAGACACCGTGGGATGGACAGACGGGTCCTGCTGATCGAGGACGAACCGAGTATCATCGAGGCGATCCGCTTCATCCTGACGCGGGACGGCTGGGCCGTGCAGAGCCACTCGGAAGGCTCGACCGCGGTGGCGCGGGTACGCGAGGCGAAGCCCGACGTGGTGATCCTCGATGTAATGTTGCCCGGCAAGTCTGGCTTCGACATCCTTGACGAGCTGAGGGCCGATGCCGACCTCGCCGGCCTGCCGGTGCTTCTGCTCACCGCCCGCGGCCAGACTGCCGACCGCGAGCGCGCCGAGCGCGCCGGCGCCAGCCGCTTCATGACCAAACCGTTCTCGAATGCCGAGGTGCTTGCGTCGGTCAAGGCGCTGGTCGAACGGCCGTGACCCCCGCGAGATGAGACGGCCCAAGCCCCCGCTGTTCTACGAGCGCCAGGTCTACCGCCGCCGCCGGATGGCCGACGCCGCCCGGATGCTGCCGGTCCTCGGCGCACTTCTCTTCCTCGTGCCGCTCCTCTGGGGGCCGCAGAAGACGCCGGAGACCGACACCGCCAGCGGCGGCCTCTTCCTTTTCGTGGCGTGGGCCGGGCTGATCCTGATCGCCTTCGTCCTCTCGCGGCGCCTGGGGCAAGGCGAAGGACCCGCGCCCCCCGACGAGGAGGGCGGCTGATGCTGCCCTTCAACGGGCTGGTCATAGTCTGCATCGCGTACGTCGCGGTGCTCTTCGCGCTCGCCTTCGCGGCCGAGCGCATGGCGGCGCGCGGCAAGGGCGGCTGGCTCCGCTCGCCCGTGGTCTACACGCTCTCGCTTTCGGTCTATTGCACCGCCTGGACCTTTTACGGCGCCGTCGGCTATGCCGCGCGGTCGGGCCTTGAATTCCTGACGATCTATCTTGGTCCGACGCTGGTGATGATCGGGTGGTGGCTGCTTCTGAGGAAGCTCGTCACCATCGGGCGGCGCCAGCGCATCACCTCGGTCGCCGACATGATATCGGCCCGCTATGGCAAGTCGACCGCCATCGGCGCTGTCGTCACCATCATCGCGGTGATCGCCGCGACGCCCTACATCGCGCTCCAGCTTCAGTCCGTGACGCTGGCCTTCTCGGCCTTCGCCGCGCAATCGGCGGACGCGCCGACTTGGGACGCCGAGGAAACCGCGCTCCTCGTCGCCGTCGGGCTTGCCATCTTCACGGTGATCTTCGGCACCCGGAACCTCGACGCCGACGAGAAGCACAACGGCGTCGTCGTCGCCATCGCGGTCGAGGCCTGCGTCAAGCTCGCCGCGCTGATCGGTGTCGGCGTCTTCGTTGTCTGGGGGATCGCCGACGGGCCGGCCGACATGTTCGCCCGGATCGAGGCCTCGCCCATCGCCGACTGGCAGCTCGAGCCCGGACGCTGGGTGGCGCTGACCTTCCTTGCCGGGGCCGCGCTCCTGACCCTGCCGCGCATGTTCCAGGTGCTGGTGGTCGAGAATGTCGACGAGCGCCAGCTTGCCACCGCGTCCTGGGCCTTTCCGCTCTACCTTTTCCTCATCAGCCTTTTCGTCGTGCCGATTGCGGTCGCGGGGCTGGAACGGTTCGGCGCCGGCCAGAACCCCGACCTCTTCGTCCTCACCCTTCCGCTTGCCGATGGACGGACCGGCCTTGCCACGCTCTCCTTCCTCGGTGGGTTCTCGGCGGCGACCTCGATGGTCATCGTCTCGGCCATCGCACTCGCCACGATGGTCTCGAACCATATCGTTCTGCCGATCTGGCTCAGCCTCATCCGCGAGCCGAGGAAGCGCCTGTCCGAGGACGTGCGCGGCATCGTCCTTCAGGCCCGCCGGGTGTCGATCGCAGGCATCCTGGCGCTCGGCTGGCTCTATTACCACCTTTCGGGCGGCGGCGAGGCGCTGGCGGCCATCGGTCTCATTTCTTTCGTCGGCGTCTCGCAGTTCCTGCCGGCGCTGGTCGGCGGCCTCTTCTGGCGCGGCGCCACCGGCGCCGGGGCTGTCGCGGGCCTTGTCACCGGCTTCCTGATCTGGGGCTACACGCTCTTCCTGCCGTCCTTCGGATCGACTGCCGCGCTCTGGCTCGAGGTGCAGCAGATCGGACCCTATGGCCTTGGCTGGCTGCGGCCGCAGGCGCTTTTCGGGATCGAGGGGATCGACCCGCTCGTCCATGCCGTCTTCTGGTCGATGACGCTGAACACGCTGGCCTTCGTCACCGTCTCGCTGATGACCTTTCCCGGTCCGATGGAGCGGCTTCAGGCGTTTGAGTTCGTCCACGTTTTCGAACGCGACCGCGGCGCTCCGCGCGGCTGGCGCGGCGGTGCGGCGGGGGCCGAGGAACTCCTTGCCATGACGCAGAAGATCCTCGGGCCGTTCGAGGCGCAGCGCCTCTTCCAGGAGGCCGCGGCGGCGCAGGGTACGGGCGGCTTCCTGCCCGAGGTGACACCCGATTTCCTCGACCGAATGGAGCGGCGCTTTTCCGGCGCGGTGGGTTCGGCCACGGCCCATGCGATGATCGCGCAGGTCGGCGGCGGCACCTCGGTCTCGGTCGATGACCTCATGGCGGTCGCGAACGAGGCACAGCAGATCCTCGAACATTCCCAGCGCATGGAGGCGCAGTCCGAGGAGCTGGGTCGCACTGCCCGCCAGCTGCGCGAAGCGAACCGCAAGCTGACCGAGCTTTCCGAGCAGAAGGATGCGTTTCTAAGCCAGATCAGCCATGAACTTCGTACTCCGATGACCTCGATCCGGGCCTTCTCGGAGATCCTGGGCGAAGGTGACCTGCCGGACGCCGAACGCGCGCGCTTTGCCGGCGTGATCCATGACGAGGCGGTCCGGCTGACGCGGCTTCTCGACGACCTTCTCGACCTCTCTGTCCTCGAAAGCGGCACGGTGCAGCTGGCGCTGCGCGAGGGTAACCTGCGTGACGTCATCGATCGCGCCGTCGCCACGGTCTCGGCCGCACCCGGCACCCGGCCGTTCCGGGTGATCCGCGATCCCGAGGCCGAGAATGTCGCGCTGACGACCGACCCCGACCGGCTGGCGCAGGTCTTTATTAATCTCCTGACCAATGCGCGGAAATATTGTGGCGCCGCATCGCAGGAGGTGCGGATCGAGGTCCGTCGTCCCGGCGGCGCGCTCGAGATCGATGTCATCGACAACGGAAACGGCATCCCGCGCGAAAGCCAGGACATCATCTTCGAGAAATTCGCCCGGCTGGGCGATCACGCCAAGGCCGGTGGCGCCGGTCTCGGCCTCGCCATCTGCCGCGAGATCATGGAAAAACTCGGCGGCGCAATCACTTACCTTCCCGGCCAGGGCGGCGCCGCGTTCCGCCTTACACTGCCGGTCGGCGTCGCGCAGGCGGCCTAGACGGCCACGGATAAACCTTTTCTCAACCCTGATCTGAGATGCCGGGCGCAGGAAGGCGGCGAACGGCATGGCAGAAAGCGGCACCGCAACGGTCCTCAGGCGCAAGGCCGAACAGTCGCGCGCGGCACCCGCCGCGCCGCGCGGAACGCCGGTGCCCGCCCGCGCCCTCCGGGACGCCTTCCGCCGCGCGTCCGAGGAGGAGCTGAAACACTCGGTCTCGACCGGCGAGATGCGCGAGCGGCATGCCACTGCCGCCGAACTGGTCGAGGGGCTGCCCGAACAGGCCTTCCTCGGCATCCTCCTCGGCCCCGAGGAAGGGGTGGGGCTCTTCTGCCTCGATCCCTCCGCTCTTGCCGCCGTTGTCGAGGTTCGCACGATGGGCCGCGTCGGCAGGCAGGTGCCGCCGCCGCGCCGCACGACGCGCGCCGACGCCGCGCTGGTGGCGGACCTGATCGACCGGATCCTGGCCGAGTTCGAGGCGCCGCTTCTGGAATGTGACGATGCCCGCTGGGTCTCGGGCTGGCGTTTCCAGATGTTTCTCGCCGATCCGCGTCCGCTCGGCGTCGTGCTGGAGGAGGGAACCTATCGCGTCCTCGAGACCGAGGTGACATTCGGCGACGGCGACCGCCAGGGCCGGGTGGTGATCGCGCTGCCCGCAACCGGCCGCGCCCAGCCGCGCCCGCCGTCCGGCCCGCCACCGGAAAGTGCCGCAGCGCGTGCGGCCGACGCCTGGACGCGCGCGATGGACGAGGCGGTGGCGACAGCCGAGGCGCGGCTCGATGTCGTGCTCGGGCGTCTTTCCCTGTCGCTGGGCGAGCTGGCCGACCTCGCGACCGGCGACCGTATCCTTCTGCCGATCTCGGCGCTGGGCGGCGTCAGGCTCATGGCACCGGGCGGCGCGGCGGTCGGCGAGGGGCGGCTGGGCCAGTCGGGCGGCGTGCGCGCGGTCCGCATTGCCGATCCGGGCGCTCCGGTCTCACCCGC
>JBNLCA010000303.1:0-7953 GCA_050303575.1 Paracoccaceae bacterium | reverse complement strand
AAGTAGATGCCGAAGGACGCGTTCGAGATCGACTGCTGAAGCACGGTCAGCATGATTAGACCCGGCACGATGAACGCGCCGTAGCTGACCCCCTCGACCGACTGGATGCGGCTGCCGATCGCGGTGCCGAAGACCACGAAGTAGAGCGAGGTCGACAGGACCGGCGACGCCAGCGACTGCCAGATCGTGCGGAAGAAGCGGGCCATCTCGAAACGGTAGATGGCGCGGACGGCGTGCCAGTTCATGCGTTTTCCTCCACGAGGCGCAGGAAGACTTCTTCCAGCGAGGACTGCTCGGTATCGAGGTCGGCGACGGAAAGGCCCGCCGCCGCGAAGTCGGTCAGAAGGCGCGCGATGCCGGTGTGGCTGGCCTGGGTGTCGTAGTCGTAGATCAGCGAGCCGCCATCATCGGAAAGCTTGAGGTTGTAGGCGGCGAGGCCCTCGGGGATCGCGCGGATCGGATCGCGCATCTGGATGGTCAGGCGCTTGCGGCCGAACTCCTTCATCAGCGCGCTCTTCTCCTCGACCACAAGAAGGCGGCCCTTGTCGATGACGCCGATCCGGTCGGCCATCTCCTCGGCCTCCTCGATATAGTGAGTGGTCAGGATGATGGTCACGCCCTCGTCGCGCAGCTGGCGCACCAGCGCCCACATCTCGCGCCGCAGCGAGACGTCGAAACCGGCCGAGGGCTCGTCGAGGAACAGGACCTTCGGCTCGTGGGCCAGCGCCTTGGCGATCAGCACCCGGCGCTTCATGCCGCCCGAAAGCTCGGCGTTCTTCGAGGCGCGCTTGTCCCACAGGGCGAGCGAGGTCAGGATCTTCTGAAGATGGGCGTCGTCCTGCGGCTTGCCGAAAAGGCCGCGCGAGAAGCGGCTGGTGTTCAGTACGGTCTCGAACGGCTCGACCGAGATTTCCTGCGGGACGAGGCCGATCAGCGACCGGGCCGCGCGGAACTCGGTCTGGATATCGTGACCGCCCACCGAGACCGTGCCCGATGTCGGCGTGACGAGACCGCAGATGATCGAGATCAGCGTGGTCTTGCCGGCGCCATTGGGGCCGAGGAGGGCCAGGATCTCGCCCTCGCGGATGTCGAGCGTGACATCCTGAAGGGCGTGTGTGCCCGAGGCATAGGATTTCGACAGGTTGCGGACTTCGACGATGTTGGTCATCTCGAACGGCTTTCACGAAGGGACAGGAAACCGTCCGCAGAACAGCGGGCGGCCAGGCAGGACAGGTCGGGGCGTCAGCGGCGGCGGTCGCGCCGTGTGCTCATCGGCTGGAACGCGACGCCGACATGGGCCTCGCAATAGGGCTTGCCAGGCTGTGCCGAGAGGCCGCAGAACCAGAAATCCTCGGTCGCCGGGTCGCCGATCGGCCACTTGCAGGTCCGCTCGGTCAGTTCCATCAGCGTCAGCCGCTTGGCCTTCTTCTCGACCTCGCGGACCGAAGCGAGGGCCTCGGGGCTGATCTCGTTGGCCGACGGCTGGGGCGGCAGCGGCTGGCCGGCGACGAAGGGCTTGCGCACCACCGGGGTCGGCGCCGGGCGCTCCGGCTCCTCGGCCGGGGCCGCCGCCGCAGGCTTCGCCGCCGCCTTGGCGCGCGGTTCCTTCTTCGCCTCCTTCGGCTCGGGCGCGGGCTTGGCCGGCTTGGTCTCGACCGGTTCCGGGGCCCCGGAACCGGCGCGGTTTGACAGGCCCAGACGGTGCACCTTGCCGATCACGGCGTTGCGGGTGACGCCGCCGAGTTCCTTGGCGATCTGGCTGGCCGACTGGCCTTCGGACCACATCTTCTTCAGAAGCTCGACGCGTTCGTCGGTCCAGGACATGGGGGCTCCTTCGGGTCGGTTCTGTTCGGGCTGGGGCAGGGGCCGTCGCCACGTCTGCCGGGAATTGGGATCACCCATATAGTCCCGGGGGCGGGGGAGATACAAGTCCGGGCCGAGCCGTGGGCGCCGGATCCTGACGGCAGGCTGTCAGGAGACCGGTGCGAAGGCCGCCCGATTCAGGGGTCGTCGCCCGGCGCCGGCAGGCCCGGATCGGTCGCGGCAAGCGACGGCCGTTCCGCCATCCCCGTCCACCAGCGGGCAAGCGACGGTGCCCGGGCCAGAAGGTCCGCTGCACCGGGCGCCATCAGAAACGCGGCCATCATCGGGGCAAGATGGATTGCGGCGAGGTCGGGCGCGGGGCCCAGGGTCAGCCCCTCGGCCGCGATCCGGTCGAGCGCGCCGAGGATGCGTGGCGCGGCGGCCATGCCCTCGGCCACGCGCGCCGGATCGCCGGCCTGGCCCGCCGCCGGGCGGAAGACCGCGTGCGAGAAGACCTGACGGACGAGCGGCCAGTAGGCGTAGCTGTCGGCAATCCCGATCACCTGCGCCATCCGCGCCCGGGCGCGCGGGTCCCCGGGTTGAAGCGGCGGGCCGGGCAGGGCCTCGTCGATATAGCGGGTGATGGCGCCCGTCTCGTAGAGGCGGAAGCCGTCGTGGTCGAGGACCGGGACGCGGCCGAACGGATGGAGATCGAGATAGCTGTCGGGCAGCGGCGCGAACGGATCGACCTCGACATGGTCCGCCTCGTGGCCCTTCTCGGCCAGTGCCAGCCGCACGATCCGCAGATAGACCGAGTAGCGGTAGCCGTGGAGGGTGAGGGTCATGCCGGATGCAGCCCGTCCGCCATCCGCTGATGCCGGTGCGGGACCGGGTGCGCCGCAAGGTGCGGGTGGCCGGCCGGCAGCTCGGGGTGGTCGTGGGCGATCTCGGGGTCGGCGGCGGGCCACAGGCGAAGTCCGGCAAGGGCGGCCGCAAGGGCGAGGGCGCCGAGGAGGATCTGGGCCGGGCCAAGGCCGAGGGCCGCGCCGCCCCAGCCGGCGCCGAGGTAGGTGACCAGCCAGCAGGCATGCGAGAGCGCGAACTGCGCGGCGAAGAGGGCCGGGCGGTCGGTGCTGTCGGCCGAGCGGCGGATTAGGCGGCCCGAGGGGACAAGGCTTGCCGACCAGGCCGCGCCGAGCGCCGCCCAGACAGCAAGGAACGCACCCCAGGGCAGGGGGCCGGCCGCGAGCGCTGCGCCGTGCGCGAGCGTGAGGCATGCAAGCGCCGTCGCCGAGACGAGCATCACGGTGCGGTCGCCGATGCTCGCGAGAAGGCGCGGAAGAAGAAGCGCGGCCGCCATCGATCCGCCTCCGAAAGCCGCGAGCGACAAGGCGGCGTCGGTGTCGTCGCCGCCATAGTGCGCGCGGACCAGGACGATCGTGTTGACGAGGACGAACCCTCCCGCCGCCGCGCCGGCCATGCTGACGGCAAGAAGACCGCGCAGGCGCGGGGTGGCGAGGTACATTCCCAGGCCGCGGGTCAGCCGCTCGCGGAACGGTCGCCGGGTCGCTGCGGCGTCGGGGATGCGGGTGCCGCGCACCAGCGCGGCCGAGGCGAGAAAGCCCGCCGTCGTGCCGGCGAAGAGCCAGTGGAACGGCATCAGCGTCAGGAGCGCGGCAGCAAGCGCCGGACTCGCCAGGTTCTCGAGATCGTAGGCCAACCGCGAGAGCGAGAGGGCGCGCGTATAGTCCTCCTCGTCCGGCAGGAGGTCGGGGATCACCGCCTGGAAGGTCGGCGTGAAGGTCGCCGAGGCAGCCTGCAGGACGAAGATCAGCAGGTAGACCTGCCAGACCGCGTCGATGAACGGCAGCGCCAGCGCGGCGGCGGCACGGACGAGGTCGGCACCGACCAGCACCGCGCGACGCGGCAGGCGTGCGGCAAGCGCCGCGGCGACGGGCGAGAGGCCGACATAGGCGACCATCTTGATGCCGAGCGCGGTACCAAGGACCGCACCGGCGCGCTCGCCGGCCAGGTCATAGGCAAGGAGAGCCAGCGCCACCGTCATCAACCCGGTGCCCAGAAGCGCGATCACCTGCGCCGCGAAGAGGCGCGCATATGCGGGGTGGGTCAGGACACGCAGCATGATAGGGCGAGCCTAGCACTCGCCCAGATGCGTTGCACGCGCGCCGAAGGTTCAGTCGGCGAGATCGAGCCCGCGGACCTGGCCGGTCTTGATGATCGGGCAGGCCGGACGGCGACCGTCGAATGCCAGCTCCGGGAACAGCGTCTCGATCTCGCGGCGCTGGTCGTCGCCCATCGCGTCGAGGCCGACCTCGCCGGGGTGGAAGCTCTCGGACAGGGCGCCCTCGGCGATGACGATCTCGTGCTGGTCGAACAGCAGGTGAAGGTAGGTCACCCCGCCGCGCGGCGTCACCAGGCGGATCGTCTTGTCGTTGACCAGCGCCTTCGCCGCGACCAGAACCTGATCCTCGCCGAAATAGACCTGGGCGCGCCAGTCGTTGAGCAGCATCCGGTGCTGCTGTGACACCATCAGCGGACGGTCATTGCCGAACGAGCCGGTCTCGAAGACGACCGGACGCAGCGCCCGGTTCGCCTTCATCTCGAGCATCGAGACATGACGCGAGCCGATCCAGCGGATCGGCTGCGCGCCGTTGCCCATCGTGGTGACCAGATCGCCGACCGACAGGTCTTCGATCGCGCGCGGGCCGTCCGGCGTCTCGATCAGCGTGCCCTCGGTGAAGCAGGCGACCTCGCTGACCGGCACCGACGACAGATCGACGGCGTCGCCGGTCGACGTGTATTCGACACTGGGCTCCATCAGCGTCGCGCCGCCGATGCCGACGTTGTCGCCGTTGATCCGGATGATGTAGAAGGTCTCGGTTCCGTTGACCGAGGTCACTTCGAAGAGGAACTCGAGTTCGACCTGCGACCCGGCCGGATAGAACACGCCGTTGATCGTGATGTCGCTGTCGAGAAGCTGGTTGTTGGTTCCCGTGGTCGCGGTTCCGCCGGTCGAGGTCAGGTCGGACGCGCCATCCGCGAACTGGTTGTTCGGCGAGCCGCTGGGCTGGCCGTCGTCGTCGTTGATGGTAATCGTGGTGATGGTCGGCGAGCCGTTCAGCTCGAAGGTCGCCCCGGCCTGATAGTTCACCGTGGCGCCGATCAGGCTGCTGGGAACGTTGTTGTTGCCAGTGAGTGTAAGTCCACCGATGGTGAACTGATCGAAGGCGTAGAAGCCCACGTTGAAACTAAACGCTACCATGCCGGACTTGCCTCCGTCGTTCCGCACCGACCAGCGGGTCAATCCCCGCGAAGCCTACCCCAGCAGGCCGTTTATCGACAAATGCCAGCAACTGAAATCGATTTCTATGAAAATGTTAGTGAAGCGTTAACAGGTTGTCGAGCTTGTTGTGCATATGCAGCGAAACCTGCCCCTCCCCCGGTATTGACGCCCAAATTTATACAATGATGCGAACGCCCGCCTGCGGATTTCAGACTTGTCAGACGAATCGCCCACGCATGGGTGGTGAGCCTTTTGGTGCACACAACCTGTAGGTCGGTCTGACAGCGAGAGCGACGTGAATCGGTCCCGCGACAAGGTGTCGGAGAAACGTCCTGGTGGCCTTTGCGGCGGTCCTGCCCGGACCGACGGACGGGGCTGGACGCACGCCGCGCGATCGGCTAGAGCCCAGAAATGACCGCACGGACCCGACATCTCGAAGTCTCGCGCCGACGCCGCAGCGTCTGACGCCCCGTCCGTGCGCTCACCGCGCAATCCCACATCGTTGACCCACGGCCAGCCCTCGGGCACATATTGGCCTTCCGCCACAGGGACTTCACCATGATCTCGACCGTTCTGCCGACCTACAACCGTGCGCCGCTTTCGTTCGTGAAGGGCGAAGGCGCCTGGCTGATCGAGGCGGATGGCCGACGCTTCCTCGACCTCGGCGCCGGTATCGCGGTGAACGCGCTGGGCCACGCCAACCCGGAACTGGTCGCCGCCCTGACCGAGCAGGCGCAGAAGGTCTGGCACGTTTCGAACCTCTACGCGATCCCCGAGCAGCAGGCGCTGGCCGACGCGCTGGTGGCGAACACCTTCGCCGACACGGTCTTCTTCACCAACTCGGGCACCGAGGCGACCGAGCTCGCCGTCAAGATGGTGCGCAAGTACTGGTACGAGAAGGGCGATCCCGAGCGCATCGAGATGCTGGCCTTCGAGGGCGCCTTCCACGGCCGCTCGACCGCCGCCATCTCGGCTTCGGGCGGCGAGAAGATGGTCAAGGGCTTCGGCCCGCTTCTGCCCGGCTTCAAGCAGCTCAAGTGGGGCGACATGGACGCGGTGAAGGCGGCGCTGACCGAGCGGACGGCCGCGATCATCCTCGAGCCGATCGTCGGAGAGGGCGGCATCAAGGTCTGGCCGGATGCCGATCTCAAGGAGATCCGCGCGCTCTGCGACCAGACCGGCGCGCTTCTGGTCTTCGACGAGGTGCAGTGCGGCATGGGTCGCACCGGGCGCCTCTTCGCGCATGAATATGCCGGGGTCACGCCCGACATCATGACGGTCGCCAAGGGCATCGGCGGCGGCTTCCCCCTTGGCGCGGTGCTTGCCACCGAGACGGCCGCCTCGGGCATGGTCGCGGGCACCCACGGTTCGACGTACGGCGGCAACCCGCTGGCCTGCGCGGTCGGAGCCAAGGTCATGTCGATCATCGCCGACGATGCATTCCTGGCCGAGGTGCGCCGAAAGGCCGGCCTCTTCCGCCAGAAGCTCGAGGGCCTCGTCGCCGCTCATCCGGACGTCTTCGAGGAGGTGCGCGGCACCGGCCTGATGCTGGGGCTCAAGTGCAAGGCGGTGAACACCGACGTCGTCAAGGCGGGCTACGGAGAGGAAATCCTGACCGTCCCGGCCGCCGAGAACGTGATCCGCATCCTGCCGCCGCTGACCATCACCGACGAGGAGATCGGCGAGGCGGTGGACAGGCTCGACCGGGCCGCGACCAGGGTCGCGGCGAATGGCTGAGTACGACTTCATTCCGGTCACGCGGGCGGACTATCCCATGCTGCGCGGCTGGCTGGCCGAACCGCATGTCCGCGACTGGTGGGGCGGTCCCGACGAAGAGATCGCCAAGATGGACGCGGAGGTCGGGACCGGACCGACCGACATGCGCATCGTGCGGAGCGAGGGCACGCCCTTCGCCTACGTGCAGGACTGGGATGTGCACCACGAGAAGGCGCCGCAGTTCGCGGCCTTCCCGCCGGGCACGCGCGGGATGGACACGTTCCTGGGCGAGCCCGCCTTTCTCGGGCACGGACATGCGTCGCGCTACATCCGCGAACGGGCAGAAGCCCTTCTCGCCGCGGCCATCCCCGTCGTCGTCATCGACCCCGACCCTGCGAACGCGCGTGCGGTGAAGGCCTACCGACGAGCCGGGTTCCGGGGCGAGGATATCCGCCCGAACGAACACGGCGCGCCCGTCCTCGTCATGGAGTTCGCGCCCTCCTGACCTTCCCCGTGTTTCAGATACTCTCGCGGGGTCCCGGGGGCAGACAGTCCCCCGGCTTTCCCGGAAAAGAAGAACCGACATGAAAAGCTTTCTCGACATTCACACCACCGATCCCGACGACCTGAGGGCGATGATCGACCAGGCGAAGGCGATGAAGACCGCGCGGAACGGCCGGCCGAAGGGCACGCCCGACGACGAGCAACCGCTGAAGGGCCGCATGGTCGCACTGATCTTCGAGAAACCCTCGACCCGCACGCGCATCTCGTTCGATGTCGGCACCCGCCAGATGGGCGGCGAGACTATGGTGCTTTCGGGCGCCGACATGCAGCTTGGTCACGGCGAGACGATCGCCGACACCGCGCGCGTCCTGTCCCGCTATGTCGATCTGATCATGATCCGGACCTTCGAGGAACAGACGCTCCTGGAAATGGCCGAGCATGCCGACGTGCCGGTGATCAACGGGCTGACCAACCGCACGCATCCTTGCCAGATCATGGCCGACGTGATGACCTACGAGGAGCATCGCGGCCCCATCGCCGGCAAGAAGGTCGTGTGGTCGGGCGACGGCAACAACGTCTTCGCCTCGTTCGCGCATGCCGCCGGGCAGTTCGGCTTCGACCTCACC
>JBNLCA010000302.1:0-2499 GCA_050303575.1 Paracoccaceae bacterium | reverse complement strand
CGGATTCTGCTGGATCGCCCAGGCCAGGCTGTGCTCGCGCCCGCCGGAGCCGAGGATCAGGATGTTCATGCGCCCCCCTTGGAGTTCCAAGCCCCGGCCTTGTAGGGTCATCCCATCACAGGCTCAAGGGCACAGCGGTATGAAGGACCCCGATCTCTGGCAGCGGCTGACCCGGTGGCGGCAGGGTGCCTCTGGCCGGCACTTTGCGGAATACGTCGACAAGAAGCTGAAGCTGCACCAGGGCGCAGCGGACCGCCTCGCGGACGAATATGTCCGCTTCCTCTACCTCGCGGCGACCTCGGCCGAGCCGCTCGCCCCCTCGCGGATCATCGACGAGGCTTGGCACCTGCATCTTCTCGACACACGCGCCTGGTTCGATCAATTCTGTCCCGAGGTTCTCGGCCGCACGCTGCATCACGTTCCGGGCCGGCCATCGCCGGACCGCGATCCCGCCTATGCGCTGGCCAAGGAACGCTACCTCTCTGAATTCGCACAGTCCCCGCCAGAGGACATCTGGCCCGCTGCGGGAGGCCACCGGCGCCTGCGCCTTGGCAAATTTGCTCTTTACGCCCTGTTCGCCTTCGTCCTGGGCTACCCTCTCGCGCTTCACCTCACCGGTCTGGAGCCCGCGATGGGGCCCTACCTTTTGGGCGTCGGCGGCCTCATCGCGATCGCGCACTTCGCCGGACACATGCCGATGCGCAAGGGCGAGCGCAGCTCATGGGGCACCGAGGCCGACAGCGACGGCTGCGGTGGCGACTGACTTTCCACCGCCGTGCTGCCCCGCTACTCTCGCCCCATGGACCTGATCGACGACGCGCCCGAGGCGGGCAACGCCCCCGAATTCACCGTCTTCGAGCTTTCGGGCGCGGTCAAACGCATGATCGAGGGCGAGTTCGGCTTCGTCCGGGTGCGCGGCGAGGTCGGACGGGTTTCCATGCCGCGCTCGGGCCATGTCTATCTTGACCTCAAGGACGACAGCGCCGTCATCTCGGGCGTCATCTGGAAAGGCAAGGCGGCCCAGCTTGCCACCCGCCCCGAGGAGGGGATGGAGGTCGTCGCCACCGGGCGGCTGACCACCTTCCCCGGCCAGTCCAAGTACCAGATCGTCATCGACGACATCCGGCCCGCCGGCCAGGGCGCGCTGATGGCGATGCTGGAAAAGCGCAAGGCGGCGCTGGCGGCCGAGGGACTCTTCGACGAGGCCCGCAAGAAGCCGATTCCCTACCTGCCGCGTGTCATCGGCGTCGTCACTTCGCCCTCGGGCGCGGTGATCCGCGACATCCTGCACCGCCTGCGCGACCGCTTCCCGCGCGAGGTCCTGATCTGGCCGGTTGCCGTCCAGGGCGAGAAATGCGCCGCCGAGGTCGCTGCGGCCATCCGCGGCTTCAACGCACTCGATGCGGGCGGCCCGATCCCGCGCCCCGACCTTCTGATCGTCGCGCGGGGCGGCGGCTCGGTCGAGGATCTCTGGGGCTTCAACGAGGAGGCCGTGGTCCGTGCCGCCGCCGCCTCCGAAATCCCGCTGATCTCGGCCGTCGGGCACGAGACGGACACCACACTCATCGACCATGCCGCCGACCGGCGGGCGCCGACGCCGACCGCAGCCGCCGAGATGGCGGTGCCGGTCCGGGCCGAGCTTTTGGCCTGGGCGTCCGAAATGGGCGCGCGCCTCACCCGCGGCGCGGCACAGGCGACCGGGCTCAGGCGTCAGCGCCTGCAGGACCTATCGCGCGCGATGGGCCGGCCCGAGACGGTGCTTGCCACGCCGAGCCAGCGGCTCGACCGGGCGGCGGAACGCCTCCCCGCCGCGCTCCGCGCGCGCGTCGATCGCGAAAAGCTCAGGATGGCGAGGACACCGCTCAGGCCCGAGACGCTGCGCGCCTTCCTTGCCGCGCGCCGCACCCGGTTCGAGAGCCTGGCGCGCCTCGTGCGGCCGGCACCGATCGCTGCCGAGGCAAGACGCAAGCGCGACGCGCTGATGCAGCTGACCGCCCGGATGGCGCGGGCCGGAAAGGCGCAGACCAAGGTCTGGCGCGACCGGATCGACGGGCTCGACCGGCTCAGGCTGACGCTCGGCTACGAGGCCACGCTCGAGCGCGGCTACACGGTGGTCCGCGCGGCGGGCGAGGTGGTCACGACGAAATCGGCGGCAGAGGCGGCAGAGACGCTGGAAATCCAGTTCCGTGATGGGCGGCTCGACGTCGCCACCGGCACCTCCCCTACGCCGAAGCCGGCCCCCAAGCCGAAGAAGCCGCCGCCTGGACAGGGCAGCCTCTTCTAACCTTCACCTTGTCTGAAACAGGACCGCCGGAAGCCTGTGCCCGGCGACGGCGCGGTCAGGTCCCTACCGCCGGCCCCCGGCATTGCAGCGGGTCGGTCGTCTGCCGCGCCTCGTAGAGCTCGGCGCCGGGGTTGTTCTCGAACCGCGCCGCCAGCCGTCCGTCCTCGGTCCAGAAGGTCCAGCATTTCGGCGTCGGGTCTTCCTCGTAGACGAAG
>JBNLCA010000301.1:0-17409 GCA_050303575.1 Paracoccaceae bacterium | reverse complement strand
GTCGATGACGTCGAAATTGTAGCTTGGGAAGTCGGGGTTCAGGAGGACCTGGTCCGCCTCGCCGGGCGTCACCTGGTTGAACATGCCGGCCGAGCGTTCCAGCCAGTCCTTGACCTGCGCCCCGGTGATCTTCACCGCGCGCACGGTGTTGGGATAGAGATAGAGGTCGGCCACGTTCTTGATCGCCACGTCGCCCGCCGGCACGTCGGTGTAGTATTCCGGGCCGCCCCGGCCACCGGCCTTGAACGGCGCCGCGGCCGAGAGGATCGGCAGCCCCTCGTACTGGGTGCCCTTCATCATCTGCGCGATGTACCAGGTTTGCGCCTGGCTCACGATCTGCACCGACGGGTCGTCGGCGACGAGCGCGAAGTAGCTGTGCAAGGGCGCCGAGGTCTTGCCCACGGCGCGGCGGACATAGGCGAGGGTGGCGTCGTGCTCTTCCTGGACCGAATCCAGCACCTCCTGCACCGACTCGACCAGCGGCGTGATCGAGCGGTCCTCCTCGCGCTTGTAGATCGGGCGGGTCTCGACAGAGGTGTTGACCACCTTCCATTCGTTGCCGTCGCGCTCCAGCATCAGGTCGATGACGCCGAGGTTGTCGCCCCAGAAGCCGCCCATGACGGCGGGCTTGCCGTGGATCAGGCCGGTGACGCTGTCGACCGCCTCGTAGCCCTCGTAGGTCGAGGAGGGATAGACGAGGTGCGAGTGGCCGGTGAGGATCGCGTCGATCCCGTCGACGGCGGCCAGCGGCACCGAGGCGTTCTCCATCCCCTCGGTGTGCTGGGCCGAGCCGATACCCGAATGCGAAAGCGCTATGATGATGTCGGCGCCTTCCTCGAGCATCTGCGGAACCCAGGCCTGCGCGGCCATGACGATGTCGCGGGTCTGGACGTTGCCTTCCAGGTGGCCGCGGTCCCACTGCATGATCTGCGGCGGGACAAAGCCGATGAGGCCGATCCGGATCGGGTGCTCCGTTCCGGCACCGTCCTTCAGCATCCGGTCGAGGATGACGTAGGGCTTGACCAGCGTCTCGTCCTTGGTCGCGTCGGCGCCCATCGTCTTGACGACGTTGGCGGACACCACCGGAAAGTCAGCTCCGGCGAGGGATTTCATCAGGAAATCAAGGCCGTAGTTGAATTCGTGGTTGCCCAGCGTCGAGGCCTCGATGCCGACCGTGTTCAGCGCCTTGATGACCGGGTGCAGGTCGCCCTCCTTCATGCCCTTCTCGTAGGCCATGTAGTCGCCCATCGGGTTGCCCTGGAGAAAGTCGCCGTTGTCGAGGAGGATCGAGTTCGTCGCCTCGGCGCGGATCGCCTTGACGTGCGCGGCGGTGCGGGCAAGGCCGACGGTGTCGACCGGCTTGTCGGCGTAGTAGTCGTAGGGAAAGACGTGGACGTGCAGGTCGGTGGTTTCCATGATCCTCAGGTGCGCCTGCCCGGCCTGCGCGCGCGCGGAATATGGGTGGAGTGCGATCAACGACGCCCCTGCAATACCTCCGGCGAGGAATCCACGCCGGCTCAATGAATACTGTTGATGACGTGTCATCAGTGGCCTCCGCTGTTGTAGGATTTTCTACTCGCAGAGTAGCACGACATCTGCGCGACACTAGAGCCGAGATGCGGGCTTGAACAACCCTGCCGCAAAGTCACGCAATCGGCTTCGGATTGCGCAGGCCGGTCCGCCGTGCCACCGTCCGCCGCGCATTTCAGGGAGGCAGGCAATGCGGGGCGCCGAGGAGGTCACGTTCGGAGGGTCGGGGCTCGACCGGGCAGCGCAACTGCGTGGCAGGCCTGAGGAAATTGCCCGGATGCTGGCTGATCCCGGGGCACGGATGCTGCCGCTCTGGCGTGGCAAGCCGCTTATGGACGAAGGCGGCGGCGGCTGGATCTCGCCCGAGCACACGGTCGCTGCGGCGGCGGTCGAGGCGCCGCTGTTTCTGGGCCTCGACGAGGGGACGCCGCGCTTCGCCTGCGATGTCTCCGGCTGGGAGCCCGGGGACGTCCCGGCCACGATCGGCGCCTTCGTCGACCCGACCGAACAGCGGCACCCGGCGCTGCCCGAGGAGCTGCGCTTTGCCGAGCTGCGCGCCCACATGGCCCGGCTCAGCCCGCGCGAGGCCGAGCTTCTGGCGACGGCGCGGGCGCTGACCGGCTGGCACGCGACGCACGGGTTCTGCGCGAAATGCGGCGCCCGGACGGTGCCGGCGATGGCCGGATGGCAGCGCGACTGCCCCGCCTGCGGCGCGCATCACTTCCCGCGCACCGACCCGGTGGTGATCATGCTGATCCTGTCGGACGACGAGGTGCTGATGGGCCGTTCTCCCGGCTGGCCCGAGGGGATGTATTCCCTTCTCGCCGGCTTCGTCGAGCCGGGCGAGACGATAGAGGCGGCGGTGCGGCGGGAGGTCTTCGAGGAATCCGGCATCCGGGTGGGCGATGTCACCTACCTCGCCTCGCAGCCCTGGCCGTTCCCGGCGTCGCTGATGATGGGCTGCCTTGGCGAGGCGCAGAGCCGCGAGATCACCGTCGATCCGGCGGAACTGGAGGACGCGCGCTGGGTCAGCCGGACCGAGATGGGCGAGGTCATGGCGGGTAACCATCCGGTGATAAAACCGGGCCGGAGGGGCGCAATCGCGCGGTTTCTTCTCGACCGCTGGCTTGCGGACCGGCTGGATTGACGGCATGACGGGCCGCACCGAGGAACGAGATGCTTTTTTCGACACGCGAAGATATCGGCGTACCGATCGAGAAGGTCTACCAGGCCCTGACCGACTTCGAGTCGATCGAACGCGAGGCGCTGCGGCGCGGCGCCGAGGTCAGCCGGGTCGGTAGCCACGCCGAGAAGGGCGTGGGCCAGGGCTGGACGATCCTTTTCGTCTATCGTGGCCGGGCGCGGAAACTGAAGACCGAGATCACCGAATTCGACCCCCCCAATTCGCTGGTTGCGGCGGGCAAGGTCGGCGGGCTCGAGGGTGAGCTTAGCTTCGATCTGGTATCGCTCTCGCCGCGGCTGACGCGGGTGATGGTGGACGCCAAGCTGAACCCGACCACGCTGTCCTCGCGGCTCTTCGTCCAGTCGCTCAAGCTTGCGCGGTCGAACCTGAACAACCGGTTCAAGAACAACGTCGCCCACCTGGCACGGAAGTTCGAGGAACGGCTGGGCTAGGGATCATTCTCCCGGAAAGCGCGGTCGTCGGTCCCCTGCGCGCGGCGCGGCAAAGCCGAGCGCCGGACCGGGCCCAGGGCGCAGTTTGCAAGCGGCGATAGCCCTAGTTCCTCGCGCGGTCGGCCGGGTAGACTCCCAGGATCTTCAGCTCGGTTGTGAAATAGGCCAGCTCCTCGAGCGCGCGGGCGACCGGCGGGTCCTCGGGGTGGCCCTCGATATCGGCATAGAACTGGGTGGCGGTGAAGGATCCGTCCACCATGTAGCTTTCCAGCTTGGTCATGTTGACGCCGTTCGTGGCGAAGCCGCCCATCGCCTTGTAGAGCGCGGCGGGGATGTTGCGCACGTTGAAGACGAACGAAGTCAGCATCAGGCCAGAACCCCGGCGGCTCATGTCCGCGTCCTTCGCCATGATGAGGAAGCGCGTGGTGTTCTTGTCGCTGTCCTCGATGTGGCGGGCGATGACGTCGAGCCCGTAGATTTCGGCCGCGAGCTCGCTGGCGAGCGCCCCGGCGGCGGGATCGCCGGCCTGGGCCACCTCGCGCGCGGCGCGGGCGTTGTCGGTGCTGACGACGCCGCGAATCCCGTGCTTTTTCAGAAAGCCCGCGCATTGCGGCAGGATGACCACGTGGCCGTGCGCCTCTTTCACCTGTCCGAGTGCCGCTCCGTGGACGCCCAGAAGGTTGACGTGCACCCGGACGAAGGCCTCGTCGATGATGTGAAGCCCACTTTTTGGCAGAAGCGAATGGACATCGGCCACCCGCCCGTAGGTCGAGTTCTCGACCGCCACCATGGCCAGGTCCGCGTCTCCCCGGCGCACGGCGTCCATCGTTTCCTCGAACGTGGCGCAGGGAAGCGGCTGGTGATCCGGCCGCGCCTGGCGGCAGGCCTGGTGGGAATAGGCGCCCGGTTCGCCCTGGAATGCGATGCGGTGGGTCATTTCGGCCTCTCCCTCGCTTCGTGCACTTTGGTCGCGCCAACTACACCTTGCGCTTTCGATGGGGAAGCGGATACATACCCCCGACTTTCGGGACCACACGGGACGGCGACATGTTCGACACGATGACGATCACCAAGGCCTCGGCTGGCCTGCTGGGCGCCTGGCTTGTGTTTCTGCTGATCGGCTGGGGCGGCGAGACCATCTATGGTGGCGGTCACGGCGGTGGTCACGAGGAACAGGCCTACGTCATCGATACCGGCGCATCCGAAGGGGGCACGGGCGGCGAGACCGAGACCGTCGATGTTGCCGCGATCCTGGCGGCGGGCGACGCTGCGGCCGGCGAGGGAGCCTTCCGCGCCTGCCAGTCCTGCCACAAGCTCGACGGGACCAATGCCACCGGCCCGCATCTCGACGGCATCGTCGGCCGGCAGATCGCCGGTGTGGCCGATTTCGACTATTCGGACGCGATGAAGGAACATTCGGGAGACAGCTGGACGCCAGAGAACCTGTACCTGTTCCTTCAGAACCCCAAGGCCTACGTGCCCGGCACCAAGATGACCTATGCCGGGATGCGCAAGGATACCGACCGGGCGAACCTGATCGCCTACCTCGCCACGCAGACGAACTGAGCGTCTGTGGGTCGTCAGACGGGGCCGCCTTCGGGCGGCCTTTTGCTTGCGCGCCCTTCCGCTCCCCGGGCCGGACCTTGCGGCAAAATCACATATTCGCAACTTGATCCTGTGCGGCGCCCGCTTTTACCTTAGAATACTTAAGTGTAAGCCTGTTTCAGGCCGACCTGACCCCTGGCCGGCCCGCAGACCGGCCCAAGGCCGACACCGAGGAGATCGCCGATGCCGACCAGAGCCCAAGCCGCCGCTGCCTCACGCCTGGACCTGCGGCCTGCCTTCGTCGCGGGGCTGCTGATCGCCGGGGCGGTGCTGGTGGCCAGCCCGGTACGCGGCCAGGAGGTGACCACGAGCTGGTCCTATTCCAGCTTCGGCAACGTGAAATATTCCGAGGATCTCACGCATCTCGACTACGTCAATCCGGACGCGCCCAAGGGCGGCGAGATCTCGATCTGGGCGCAGGGCAGCTTCGACAGCTTCAACAACTACGCGCGCGACGGGGTCTCGGCCGCGCTGTCCTCGATCGGTGACGAGAGCATCCTGACCAGCACCTCGGACGATCCCTACGGGCTTTACTGCTTCATGTGCACGTCGATGGAGTACCCGGCGGACATCTCCTACGTCACCTTCAACCTGCGCGACGACGTGAACTTCGCCGACGGCTCGCCGATGACGGCCGAAGACGTCGCCTTCAGCTTCAACCTCTTCCAGACGCAGGGCATCGCCGAGTACCGCAACATCGTTCAGGGCTTCATCGAGTCGGTCGATGTCGAGGGGCCGTACCGGATCACCTTCCGGTTCACCGATCAGGCGCCTCTGCGCGACCGGATCGGCTTTGCCGGCGGCACGGCGGTCTTCTCGAAGAAATGGTTCGAGGAGACGGGCACGAGGCTCGACAAGTCGATCCAGCAGCTCTTCATGTCGACCGGGCCCTACGTCCTCGACAGTTTCGATATCAACCGGCGCATCGTCTACAAGCGCAACCCGAACTACTGGGGCGCGGATCTGCCGATCAACAAGGGCCGGAACAACTTCGACCGGATCCGGGTCGAATATTTCGCCGACAGCGACGCGGCGCTGGAAGGGTTCAAGGCCGGTGCCTACACGTTCCGGACCGAGACCTCGTCGCAGGACTGGGCGGAAAGCTACGATTTCCCGGCGATCGAGAAGGGCTGGGTCGTCCGCGAGGAGATTCCCGACGGCGAAGTCGGCACGCACCTCAGCTGGGTCTTCAACCTTGACCGCGAGAAATGGCAGGATCTGCGCGTGCGCCGGGCCATCGGCCTGATGTTCAACTTCGAATGGTCGAACAAGACGCTGTTCTACGATCTCTATGCGCGGCCGCTGTCCTACTGGCCGAACACCGACCTCGCGGCCACCGGTACGCCAAGCCCCGAGGAGGTCGCGCTTCTGCAGCCGCTGGTGGATCAGGGACTGCTCGACGCCTCGATCCTGACTGACGAAGTGGTTCCGTGGCCCGAGAACGACCCGGCGCAGAACCGGCCCGCCCGGTCGGTCCTGCGGCAGGCGAACGCGCTGCTGGACGAGGCCGGATGGGAGATCGGCAGCGACGGCATCCGCCGCAACGACAAGGGCGAGACGCTGGATGTGAACATCATCCAGTTCAACCCGCTCTACGACCGGATCGTGAACCCGTTCATCGAGAATCTCGAGCTGATCGGCGTACGCGGCCAGCTCGACCGGATCGACACGTCGCAGTATGTCGAGCGGCGCCGCAAGGGCGACTTCGACCTCGCCAACCAGGGCTTCGCGATGAATTTCGAACCGTCGATCGGGCTGGAACAATGGTTCGCCTCGAAGACCGCCGACGACAGTTCGCGCAACCTGATGCGGCTGCGCAACCCCGGCGTCGACGAAGTGATCAAGACGGTCATCGCCGCGTCTTCTTTCGAGGAGTTGACGACGGCGGTCCATGCGCTCGACCGGGTGCTGCGCGCCGTCGGCTTCGACATTCCGCTGTGGTACAACGACGAGACCTGGGTCGCCTATTACGACATGTACCGCCATCCGACAGCAGGGCAGACGCCGCTCCTGGCGACGGGTGAGCTGGACTTCTGGTGGTACGACGCCGAGGCCGGTGACAGGCTGAGGGCGGCGGGCGCGTTCTGACGGTCCGGGAAGCAAGGGCTTGGGCGCCTACATCCTTAGACGGCTTCTGCTGATCATCCCGACGCTGCTCGGGATCATGATCATCAATTTCGTTCTGATCCAGTTCATCCCCGGCGGGCCGATCGAGCAGATCATCGCCCGGATGGAAGGCACCGGCGACGTCTTCACCACGATCTCGGGCACCGGCGATACGGTGCAGAGGCCCGAGTCCACGGGTGCGGGCGGTGGTGACGAACGCTATCTCGGCGCGCGCGGCCTGCCGCCGGAGTTCATCGCCGAGCTCGAAAGGGAATTCGGTTTCGACAAGCCGCCGCTCGAGCGCTTTCTGCTGATGATGTGGAACTACGTCCGCTTCGACTTCGGCGAAAGCTGGTTCCGCAAGGTGCCGGTGGTCGATCTTGTCCTCGAGAAGATGCCGGTCTCGATCTCGCTCGGCCTTTGGTCGACGCTTCTGGCCTATTTCATCTCGATCCCGCTCGGCATCCGCAAGGCGGTGAGGGACGGCTCGGCCTTCGACGCCTGGACCAGCGCAGCGATCATCGTCGGCTATGCCATCCCCGGCTTCCTGTTCGCCATCCTTCTGCTGGTCCTGTTCGCCGGCGGGTCCTACTGGAACATCTTCCCGCTCAGGGGGCTGACCTCGGACAACTGGGAGCAGTTCAGCTGGCCGTGGAAGATCATCGACTACTTCTGGCACATCACCCTGCCGGTCGTCGCCTCGACCATCGCATCCTTCGCGACGCTGACGCTTCTGACCAAGAACTCGTTCCTAGACGAGATCCGGAAGCATTACGTGATGACCGCGCGGGCCAAGGGCGTGAGCGAGCGAAGGGTGCTCTACGGGCATGTCTTCAGGAACGCGATGCTGATCGTGATCGCCGGATTCCCGGGACTCTTTGTCAGCGTCTTCTTCGGCGGCTCGGTCATCATCGAGACGATCTTCTCGCTCGACGGTCTCGGCCGGCTCGGATACGAGGCGGCGCTCCAGCGCGACTATCCGATCGTCTTCGGCAACCTCTTCTTCTTCGGCCTCGTGGGTCTTCTGATCGGACTGATCTCGGACCTCTGCTATGTCTGGATCGATCCCCGCATCGACTTCGAGACGCGGGAGACCTGAGATGGCGCTCTCGCCCCTGAACCAGCGACGCTGGCGCAACTTCAAGTCCAACCGGCGGGCTTACTGGTCGCTCTGGATCTTCTCGATCCTCTTCGGCCTGTCGCTCTTCGCCGAGTTTATCGCCAACGACAAACCGCTTCTGGTCAGCTACCGCGGCGAGCTCTACACGCCGATTCTGAAATTCTATCCCGAGACCGAGTTCGGCGGCGACTTCAGGACCGAGGCGGTCTACCGCGATGCACAGGTCCGGTGCCTGATCGAGACCGGCGGGATCGTGGACTGCCTCGACTTCCCGGAGAAGACGCTCGAAGACGCGGCCGACGGCGAGGTGGCGGGCGAGCCGGTCGAGAAGGGCTGGATCATCTGGCCGCCGATTCCCTACAGCTACCGCACGGTGAACAAGATCGACGGCACCGCGCCGTCGCCGCCCGACGCCAAGCACTGGCTGGGCACCGACGACACCGCGCGCGACGTGCTGGCGCGGGTGATCTACGGCTTCCGCCTCTCGGTTCTCTTCGCGCTGATCGTGACCCTCGCGACATCGGTCATCGGCATCGTCGCCGGCGCGCTGCAGGGCTTCTTCGGCGGGCTTCTCGACCTGATCTTCCAGCGCATCATCGAGATCTGGAACTCGACGCCGACCCTCTATGTCATCATCATCGTCGCGGCGATCTGGCGGATGAACTTCTGGCTTCTGGTGATCCTGTCGACGATCTTCGGCTGGACCGCCCTGGTCGGCCTGGTACGCGCCGAGTTCCTGCGCGCGCGCAACTTCGAGTATGTTCGCGCCGCTCGTGCGCTGGGCGTGTCGAACGGCGCGATCATGTTCCGCCATCTGCTGCCCAACGCGATGGTCGCGACGCTGACGATCCTGCCCTTCATCGTGACGGGCGCCATCGGGACGCTGGCCTATCTCGACTTCCTCGGCTTCGGCCTGCCGTCCTCGGCCCCCTCGCTCGGCGAGCTGACATTGCAGGGCAAGCAGAACCTGCAATCGCCCTGGCTGGGCTTCACCGCCTTCTTCACCTTCGCGATCATGCTGTCGCTTCTGGTCTTCGTCTTCGAGGGCATACGCGATGCCTTCGACCCCAGGAAGACGTTCCGATGACGGCGATCCTTGAGGTCCACAAGCTGAATGTCAGCTTCCGGCAGGACGGCCGCGTGATCCACGCGGTGCGGAACGTGTCGTTCCATGTCGACAAGGGCGAGACCGTCGCGCTGGTCGGCGAGTCCGGATCTGGCAAGTCGGTGACCGCGCTGTCCACCGTTGCGCTCCTGCCCGACAGCGCGAAGGTCGAGGGGTCGATCCGCTACGCCGGGGCCGAGATGGTTGGCGCGTCCGAGAACGAGCTTCGCCGGGTGCGCGGCAACGACATCAGCTTCATCTTCCAGGAGCCGATGACGTCGCTCAACCCGCTCCACACGATCGAGAAGCAGATCGCCGAGAGCCTGGCCGAGCACCAGGGCCTGAGCGGCGCCAAGGCGCGGGCGCGCACGCTCGAGCTTCTGACCAAGGTCGGCATCCGCGATCCCGAGGAGCGGCTGGGCGCCTATCCGCACCAGCTTTCGGGCGGTCAGCGGCAGCGGGTGATGATCGCGATGGCGCTGGCGAACGGACCCGAGCTTCTGATCGCGGACGAGCCGACGACCGCGCTCGACGTCACGATCCAGGCGCAGATCCTGGAACTCCTGGCGGACCTCAAGAAGGCCGAGGGGATGAGCCTTCTCTTCATCACCCATGACCTTGGAATCGTGCGCCGCATCGCTGACCGGGTCTGCGTCATGCAGAAGGGCGAGATCGTCGAGCAGGGGCCGACCGCCGAGATCTTCGCGAGCCCGAAACATCCCTATACCCAGAAGCTTCTCGCCGCCGAGTCGACCGGTCATCCCGACCCCGTGCCATCGGATGCGCAGGAAATCCTGCGGACCGAGGATCTGCGTATCTGGTTCCCGATCCAGCGCGGGCTGACGAAACGCACGGTCGGTTTCGTCAAGGCGGTGAACAACGCAAGTCTTTCCGTCCGCGAGGGCGAGACGGTCGGCATCGTCGGCGAGTCCGGCTCGGGCAAGACGACGCTGGCGCTGGCCATCCTGCGGCTGATCTCGTCGCAGGGGCCGGTGGTCTTTCTCGGACGGAACGTCCAGGGCCTGAAGTCCCGGGAGCTGAGACCCATCCGCAAGGACATGCAGATCGTCTTCCAGGACCCGTTCGGCTCGCTCTCCCCCCGCATGACCGCGGCCGAGATCGTCGCCGAGGGCCTGGGCGTGCACGGTGTCGAGCCGGGACGCGACAAGCGGCAGATGGTGACGGATATCCTGACGGAAGTCGGCATCGACCCGGCGACGATGGACCGCTATCCGCACGAGTTCTCGGGCGGACAGCGCCAGCGCATCGCCATCGCGCGCGCGATGATCCTGCGGCCGCGGCTCGTCGTGCTGGACGAACCGACGAGCGCGCTCGACATGACCGTGCAGGTGCAGATCGTCGAGCTTCTGCGCGGGCTCCAGCGCAAGAACCGCCTCGCCTACATCTTCATCAGCCACGACCTCAAGGTCGTCCGCGCGATGAGCCACAGGGTGATGGTCATGCGCGCCGGCGACGTGGTCGAGGAGGGCTCGGCGGACGAGGTCTTCGAGGCGCCGAAGTCCGACTATACGCGCGAGCTTATCGCCGCGGCCTTCGGCGAGATCGTCGCGTGAAGGTCCTTCTCGTCCACCAGAACTTTCCCGGCCAGTTCCGCCATGTCGCGCCCGGCCTCGTGGCGCGGGGACACGAGGTCGCGGTCATCACCGACGCGGTGAACAAGGTCGAGTCGCCCTATGTCACGGCGCGCTACGGCTATTCCGCGCCCGACAAGAAGAAGATCGACGAGGCCGGGGGCGGGCTGGTCCTGCATCACGCCCAGATGGCGGTGCGCGGCGCGGCGGCGGTCCGGGTCGCGGCGAAGCTCCGGCAGGAGCGCGGTTTCACCCCCGACGTGATCTTCGCGCATCCGGGCTGGGGTGAGACGCTCTTCCTGCGCGAGCTGTGGCCCGAGGCGAAGATGCTGCTCTACGCCGAGTTCTACTATGCCTCGCGCGGGCTCGACGCGAACTTCGATCCCGAGTTCCAGAGTTTCACGCTGGGCCGCGGCCTGCGCACGGTCGCGATGCGCACGCACATCGCGCAGGCAATGACCGAGGCCGATGCCTCGCTGGCGCCGACGGAATGGCAGGCTTCGACCTTCCCGGCCTGTTTCCGCGACCGGATGGAAGTGATCTTCGACGGCGTCGACACCGCCAGGCTGGCGCCCGACCCCGAGGCGACGGTCGAGATCCCGGGCGCCGGCACGCTGAGGCACGGCGACGAGGTCCTGACCTTCGTCGTCCGCAACATCGAACCCTATCGCGGCGCGCACATCTTCTTCCGCGCCCTGCCCGAGGTCTTGAAGGCGCGGCCGGGCGCGCGGGTTGTCGTGGTCGGCGGCGACGATGTCAGCTATGGCTCGCGTCCGCCAAAGGGAACGTGGAAGCAGCGCTTCCTCGAGGAGGCCGGCGACCGGCTCGACCTTTCCCGCGTCCATTTCACCGGCCGCGTGCCCTACGAGCAGCTCTGCCGGCTGCTCAGGGTCAGCCGGGTGCATGCCTACCTGACCTATCCGTTCGTCCTGTCCTGGTCGCTGATGGAGGCGATGAGCATGGGCTGCGCCGTCCTCGGCTCGCGGACGCCGCCGGTCGAGGAGGTGATCCGCGACGGGGTGAACGGCCGGCTGATCGACTTCTTCGACGTCAAGGCCTGGTCCGAGGGCCTGATCGAGGCGCTGGCCAACCCCGAGGCGCTGGCGCCGCTCCGCGTGGCGGCGCGCAAGACGATCCAGGAGAAGTACGACATCAACCTGTGCCTGCCGAAGATCCTCGATCTGGTCGAGCGGACGGGGCGGGGTTAGGTCGTTCCCGGCACTGGCGCGGCGGGGTCGTCTTGCCCCGCGCCGGGACGCACCACCGGCACCAAGGCCACCTTGGCGTCCTACCGGCCCGGAATATCCTGCCGCCGGGACTTGTCGTGCCAGTGGTCGATCAACTCGGCCGCCTCGGCCGCCGTCTCGACATACTGGAAAAGATCGAGGTCCTCGTGCGCGATGGTGCCGGCGTCAGCCAGCGCCGGGAAGTCGACGATCCGCTCCCAGAACTCGCGCCCGAAGAGAAGGAGCGGGATGCGATCCATCCTGCCGGTCTGGATCAGAGTCAGGGTCTCGAACAGCTCGTCGAACGTGCCGAAGCCTCCGGGGAAGACCACCACCGCCTTGGCGCGCATCAGGAAATGCATCTTGCGGATGGCGAAATAGTGGAAGTTGAAACACAGGTCCGGGGTGACATACTCGTTCGGCGCCTGCTCGTGCGGAAGCACGATGTTCAGGCCGATCGAGACGCCGCCGGCATCGGCCGCGCCGCGATTTCCGGCCTCCATCACGCCCGGCCCGCCGCCGGTGACGACGACATCCTCGCGGTGGCCGTTCCTGCTGGATTTCAGCGTCATCAGCCGGGCGAACTCGCGCGCCTCGTCATAGTACTTTGACAGAGCAGCCAGCGTCTCGGTTCGCGCCGTGTCCTTCTTAGCCGGCTCGGGAATGCGTGCGCCGCCGAACAGCACCACGGTCGACTCCACGCCATACTCGCTCATCAGAAGCTCGGGCTTCAGGAGCTCCAGCTGCAGCCGCACCGGCCTGAGTTCGTCGCGGCACAGGAACGCCTCGTCGGCAAAGGCCAGCCGGTAGGCCGGTGCCCGCGTCTGCGCGGTGTCGGGCGTCTCCTTGGCGCTGCGCATATCCTCGTGCGCCTTGCGGAACGGATGCGCCTGCGGCTGGTCGGTCATACGGTGATCCTCATACTGTCTTTCGAACGTCCGGCCTGTCTAGCGAACCGACCGGCGCAAGGCCAGCAAAGGCTGGCGCTGGCCCCGGTTCAGAACCGCGAGAGGACGAGCCCGGCGCCGACCAGGATCACCGCGATCACCCGCTGCGGGGTGACGGCATGGACGGTCAGACCGAACGCGCCGACGGCGTCGAGCGCCATCGCCATGCCGAGCTGGCCCAGGATCAGCGCCGCGAAGGCGGTGACGACACCCAGGGTCGGCACGCTCCACAGGACCGCCCAGACGTAGAAGGCGCCGAGAAGCCCGCCCGCCAGGTAGCGCCAGTCCACCGCCGGAAGACGCGTGAAGGCGGCCCCGTCGCCGCGGCCAAGCGTGATGAGAACGAGGACGGCGAAACCGACCCCGAACGACACCGCCGCAGCGGCCGTCCCGCTGCCCAGCGCCCGGCCGAGCGCGGCGTTGAGCGGCGCCTGCAGCGCCAGCGCGGTGCCGGCGACCAGGATGAGGGTGAGCGGGACAAGGATCGGCATGGCGGCCTCCGGGATTGCCGATCCCGGGCTTGGCCGATATAGCCCTTGCCGTCAACGACCGGGAGGAAGCCTGATGTCCAACGCCGCGCTGGAAGCCGCCATCGAAGCCGCCTGGGAGGCGCGCGACGGCATTACCCCCGCCACCACCGGCGAGACCCGCGAGGCGATCGAGGACACGCTGAATGCGCTGGACTCGGGAAAGCTCAGGGTGGCCGAGCGGCAGGTGGACGGCGCGTGGCACGTCAACCAGTGGGCCAAGAAGGCGGTTCTCCTGGGCTTCCGCATCAAGGACATGGCGCAGCAGTCCGGCGGACCTCAGGGCGGCGGCTGGTGGGACAAGGTGGACAGCAAGTTCGCCGGCTGGGGCGACAACCAGTGGAAGGCCGCGGGCTTCCGCGCGGTGCCCAACGCGGTCGTCCGCAAGTCGGCCTTCATCGCGCCGGGCGTGGTGCTGATGCCCTCCTTCGTCAACCTCGGCGCCTATGTCGACAGCGGCACGATGGTCGACACCTGGGCGACGGTCGGTTCCTGCGCGCAGATCGGCAAGAACGTGCACCTCTCGGGCGGCGTCGGCATCGGCGGCGTGCTCGAGCCGATGCAGGCCGGCCCGACGATCATCGAGGACAACTGCTTCATCGGCGCCCGGTCGGAAGTGGTCGAGGGCTGCATCGTCCGCGAAGGCTCGGTCCTCGGCATGGGCGTCTTCATCGGCCAGTCGACCAAGATCGTCGACCGCGAGACGGGGGCGGTGATGTATGGCGAGGTGCCGGCCGGATCGGTGGTCGTCGCCGGCTCGATGCCGTCGAAGAACGGTGTGAACCTCTATTGTGCGGTGATCGTCAAGCGGGTGGACGCCCAAACCCGCTCGAAGACCTCGATCAACGAGCTATTGCGCGACTGACGGAAGCGGGGGCTGTCTGCCCCCGCACCCCCGAGAATATTTGCAACCAAAAGAGCGGCCGGGATTTGGGGCCGTGACGCCCTTGGCGCCACGTGATACGTCGCGGACATGGCGCGCATCCCTTCCAAAGACGAGATCCTGGCCTGGATCGACGAGCATCCCGAGCTTTCGGCCAAGCGGGACATTGCCAAGGCGTTCGGCATCAAGGGCGCCGAGCGGATCGAGCTGAAGCGGCTGTTGAAGGAACTCGAGGCCGAGGGCAGGCTCGAGCGGCGGCGGAAGTCCTATTCCGGCTCGGGCAAGCTTCCACCGGTCTCGGTGCTGGAGATTTCCGGTCAGACCGACGACGGCGAGCTTCTGGCGCGGCCGATGGAATGGCAGGGCGAGGGCAAGGCTCCGGTGATCCTCTTCGTGGCGAAGAAGGGCGATCCGGCGCTGGGCCAGGGCGACCGCATCCTTGGCCGGCTGACCGAGGTGAAGGCGGACGATCACGCCTACGAGGCGCGGTTGATCCGGCGCATCGGCACCAATCCGAGGAAAGTGCTGGGCATCTTCCGCAAGGGCGCCGAGGGCGGCCGGATCGTGCCCATCGAGAAGGGCGCCGAGCGGGAGTGGACGGTGGCCGCCGACGCCACGCTGTCGGCGAAGGACGGCGAGCTGGTCGAGGCCGAGCATGTCGGTCCGGCGGGCCGGATGGGTCTGCCCCGCGCGCGCATCCTCGAGCGCCTGGGTGATCCTTCGGCTCCGAAGGCGGTGTCGCTGATTGCCATCCACCAGCACGGCATCCCGGACGAATTTCCCGACGCGGCCATCGCCGAGGCGGATGCAGCCAAGCCCGCCGGGCTGAAAGGGCGCGAGGACCTGCGCGAGGTGCCGCTGGTCACCATCGATCCGGCCGATGCGCGCGACCATGACGATGCCGTCTATGCCGAGCGTGACCCGGATGCGAAGAACGCGGGCGGGTTCATCCTCTGGGTCGCCATCGCGGACGTGGCTCATTACGTGACGCCCGGCTCGGCCCTCGACCGCGAGGCGCGCAAGCGCGGCAACTCGACCTACTTCCCCGACCGCGTGGTGCCGATGCTTCCGGACCGGCTCTCGGGCGATCTCTGCTCGCTGCACGAAGGGGTTCCGCGCGCGTGCATGGCGGTGCGGATGGTGATCGACTCGCACGGCCGGAAGCTCTCGCACCGGTTCGTGCGCGGACTGATGCGCTCGGCCGCGACGCTGAACTATGCCGAGGTGCAGGCGGCGCGCGTCGGTCAGGTCTCGGACAAGGTCGGGCCGCTGATGGAAGGGGTCATCGACCCGCTATATGGAGCCTACGAGGCGCTGAGGAAGGCCCGAGCGGCGCGCCAGCCCCTGGACCTCGACCTGCCGGAACGGAAGATCATCCTCAGCGACGAGGGCGAGGTCGTCTCGGTCTCCTTCGCCGAGCGGTTCGATGCGCACAAGCTGATCGAGGAGTTCATGGTGCTAGCGAACGTTGCCGCCGCCGAGGAGCTGGTTCGGCTGAAGACGCCCTTGCTGTTCCGTGTTCACGAGGAGCCCTCGCCTGAAAAGCTCGACGCCCTGCGCGAGGTGGCGCAGGCGTCGGGGCTGACGCTGGCCAAGGGGCAGGTGCTGAAGACCGAGCATCTGAACCGCCTGCTGGCGCAGGCCGAGGGGACCGAGAACGACGAGCTGATCAACATCACCACGCTCAGGTCGATGACGCAGGCCTATTACAGCCCCGAGAACTTCGGGCATTTCGGGCTTGCCCTGAAGAACTACGCGCACTTCACCTCGCCGATCCGGCGCTATTCCGACCTTGTCGTGCACCGCGCGCTGATCGCGGCACATGGGTGGGGCAAGGACGGTCTGACGTCGGCCGAGGAGGAGATGCTGGACGAGACGGCGCAGCATATCTCGGAGACCGAGCGCCGTTCGATGGCGGCCGAGCGGGACACGACGGACCGGTACCTGGCGTCTTACCTCGCCGATCGGGTCGGAAACGAGTTCGGCGGCCGCGTCTCGGGCATCGCCCGCTTCGGCGTCTTCGTGAAACTGGACGAGACCGGTGCGGACGGCCTCATCCCGATCCGCACGCTGGGGCGCGAGTTCTTCCACTACGACGCCGAGAGCCAGACCCTGATGGGCTCCGAGACCGGCATGACCATCGGTATCGGCCAGCGGGTGACGGTGCGCCTCGCCGAGGCGGTGCCGGTGACCGGCGGGCTGATGCTGGAACTGATGTCGATGGAGGGCGCGCCGATGCCGGCTGGCCGTGGCGTCCGGCCGGGCAAGGGGCGCGGACCACGGCGGATGCAGGGCAAGGCGCGGGCGAAGGCGCAGAAGCAGCGCAAGGTGACGCGGCGGCGGAAGTAGACGTCGGCGGAGCGTGCAAGCACGCACCCTGCCTCGGTATCGAGGCCGGTATGGTCAGGGGCCCGGTGAACGCGCGATTTCCCGCACATTCCTCACCCCGCGCTTTGCTCGTCGTCCCTGGCACGCTAGGATCATGGCAAGAACAGACGGGCGAACCGGACAGGCATATGCGACCCATCCTTGCGGGCCTTGGCTTTCTCTGCGGCATCATCGGCCTCGGCGCTTTGGCGGCGCCGCTGGCGCCCGAACGCTCGCTCAGGCCGCTTCCCCGCCCGGTGACGCTGATCGAGGAGGTTCAGGTGCGCGCAACGTCCGAGGCCGGGTTCGACGAGTGGCTGGCGGGGTTCCGCACCCGTGCCGAGGCGAAGGGGATCAGCGCCGCGACGCTTGACGCGGCGCTAGCGGGCGTCACCTACGACCCGGTGGTGATCGACCGCGACCTGCACCAGAACGAATTCACCAAGACGATCTGGGATTATCTCGGCACCGCGGTCTCGGACGACCGGATCGCACGGGGCGAGACGGCGCTGGCCCGGCGCGGTGCGCTTCTGGACGAGCTTGAGGAGAAGTACGGTGTCGAGAAGGAGATCGTCGCTTCGATCTGGGGGCTTGAAAGCGCCTATGGTGCGGTGCGCGGCGACCATTCGATCATCCGGGCGCTTGCCTCGCTCGCCTTCGGGAGCACGCGCGCCGTGTTCTTCGAGAACGAGCTGATCGCCGCGCTGACCATCCTTCAGAACGGCGACACGGCGCCGGCGAACATGAAGGGCAGCTGGGCCGGCGC
>JBNLCA010000300.1:0-2636 GCA_050303575.1 Paracoccaceae bacterium | reverse complement strand
AAGAACCGACCCATCGGGGTTCCTTCCATGCGCGCAGATGGATCCAGCCATCCGGCCGCGGGATCTTGCGCGCAGACCTCGCCGACTGCGCGCTCTGCGTAAGCGGACCGAGGCCTGAGAGAACAGGATCGGTCCAAGCCAGTGCCTTCGAAGCCGCCGATTTGCTGGCAGGCCGCTACTCCTCGTTCGGCCGCTTGTTCGTTCCTGGTTCACGGGTCAAAGCCATGAGCGATGCGGCGGCAGATCGCGCCCGTGCCCGAATGCACTCAACGGCAACCGGCCACCTCGATGCGGCGGCCGGTGTCCGGAGAGACTTTGCCATCATGACGCGGGCCCTGCATCCGGCCAAGGTGCAGATCGGCAGAAGCCGCGGCGCACAAGATCGCGCTAGGCGACCTTCCGGTGCGTCCGGTCCGGTGCGGCCTCCCCCGCCGTCGTGTCGAACCTGAAGACCCGGGTGCTCTCCGACAGACGGGTCGATTCCCGCGCCAGCGACTGGCTGGCCGCGCTGGTTTCCTCGAACATCGCGGCATTCTGCTGGGTCACCTTGTCGAGCTGGGCCACCGCCGCGTTGATTTCGTTCAGCCCGACCGACTGATCCTGCGAGAGGTTTGCGATCGAGGCCATACGGCTTTGGATGTCGGTCACGTGGTCGGCGATCTTCTCGAGCGCAGTGCCGGACGCATTGACCAGGTCGACGCCGCCCTGGACCTGCCGGGCGGTATCGGAGATCAGCGAGGCGATTTCCTTCGCCGCCTCCGACGAACGCTGTGCCAGCTGGCGGACCTCCGAAGCGACCACCGCGAAACCCCGGCCGGCCTCGCCCGCGCGCGCTGCCTCGACCCCGGCATTCAGGGCCAGAAGGTTGGTCTGGAAGGCGATGTCGTCGATCAGGTGCGTGATCTTCGAGACGGCCTGCGAGCTTGCCTTGATCTCGTCCATCGCCGAAATCGCCCGCTTGACCGTGCCGAGCGCCTCGGTCGTGCTGTCCCTGGCGGCGTTAGAGGCCGCCGCCGCCTCGGACGTGTTGGTCGAGGCCGTTCTCACCGACCCCGTCAGCTCGTCGAGCGCCGCCGCGGTTTCCTCGAGCGCAGCGGCCTGCTGCTCGGTCCGGCGGCTGAGATCGTCCGCCGCCCCGGCGATGTGCTCGATTTCGCCGAGCATGCCGGCGGCCTTGTCGGCAATCCCGGAGATGACGCCGGACAGGGCCTCCATCGAGCGGTTGAATTCGACCTTCAGGAGTTCGAACTCCTGCGGTACGTCCGTGTCGATGCGGACGCCGAGATCGTTCTGCGCGAGCCGCGTGGTCGCCGCGCAGAAGGCGAGCATGGCCGACTTCGACCGGGTGATGTCGGTCGCGAACTTGACCACCTTGTAGACCTTGCCGTCGGCATCGAGGATCGGGTTGTAGTTCGCCTGGATCCAGACCGCGCGCCCGCCCTTGCCGACACGCCTGTATTCTGCCGCCTGGAACTCGCCGTTTCGCAGCGTGCGCCAGAAAGCGTCGTAGGCCTCGCTCCGCGCCTCCTCGGCGGTCACGAACAGGCGATGATGCCGTCCGACGACCTCGTCGAGGCGGTAGCCCATCGCGGCAAGGAAGTTCTCGTTCGCCGTCAGAATCGTGCCGTCGGCGGCGAACTCGATGACCGCCTGTGACCGGTGGATCGCCGCGAGCTGGCTGCCGTTGTCGAGCGCGAGATGCTTCTGCTCGGTGATGTCGGCGGCGAACTTGACCACCTTGGCGACCGCGCCGTCCGGCCCGCGGACAGGGTTGTAGGTCGCCTGCAACCAGACTTCGCGCCCATCCTTGCCAAAGCGCCGGAACTCGCCGGACTTGACCTCGCCGGACGCGAGGTCAGTCCAGAACGTCTGGTACTCGGCCGAGCCGCGCGCAGCGTCACCGACGAAGATCCGGTGGTGCTTTCCGGCAAGCTCCTCCATCGTGTAGCCGACTGCGTCGAGGAAGTTCCGGTTGGCGGCAAGGATGTTTCCGGCGACGTCGAACTCGATCACTGCCTGCGACCTGTCGAGCGCGTCCAGCCTGCTTCTTGCCTCGGCCGCGCGGGTGGTCGCCTCGGTGACGTCGGTGGCGATCTTGACGACCTGGATAACCTTTCCGTCTGGGTCCTTGATCGGGACGTAGCTCGCCTCGATCCAGACCGGCCGACCGCCTTTCGTGAGCCTGAGGAACGTCTGTGTCTGGCTGATTCCGGATCGCAGCTGGGACCAGAATGTCGCGTAGGCCGGACTGGCCGCGACGTCGCGTGCGACGAAGATCGCATGCTTCCGTCCAACCAGTTCATCCGGCTCGTAGCCCAGAAGCGCGCAGAAGTTCCGGTTGGCCTCAAGTATATCGCCATCGGGCGAGAACCAGATCACCGCCATCGTGTCGGTGACGGCCCGGGCGAGTTGTTCGACCGGCGTCGGCACCTGCGTGCGGGAACGAGAAAAGAAGGGCATCGTACCACCTGTTGCGCGAAATCGTCGGGCAACTGTTTGCCCGCCAAATGTTTAGGCGCGGTAAAGTGGCGTTCGAGATCATGCGGCCTGGCCGCCTTGAGGCCCGACGACGGAGCGCCCCTACATCATCTACGGTGCCGTCCGGGCGTTGACCGCAAGGGGGCCTGCCTCATGGC
>JBNLCA010000299.1:0-8800 GCA_050303575.1 Paracoccaceae bacterium | reverse complement strand
GAATGGCCGGCGAGGAGCTTGGTCACCGAATGGATCACCACGTCGGCGCCGTGCTCGAACGGCCGGAGGGCGCGCGGCGTGGTGAAGGTGTTGTCGACGACAAGGAGGATGCCGCGGTCGCGGGCAAGCGCGGCGATCCCGTCAAGATCGGCAACGCGCAGCGTCGGGTTCGAAACAACCTCGACCAGGATCATCCGCGTCTCGGGCGTCAGCGCCGCCTCGACGGCCGCCACGTCGGTCGGATCGGCGAGCGAGGTGGCGATGCCCATGCGCGGAAGCTCCTCGCGCATCATCCGAAGCGAGCGGCCGTAGAGCTGGTCGCCGCCGAGGACATGGTCGCCGGCCTTCAGAAGCCCGAAGAAGGCTGCCGCGACGGCCGACATGCCCGAGCCGGTGACGATGCCGCCCGTCGCCCCTTCCAGCCCGTCGATCTTCTGCGCCAGCACCTCGGCATTCGGGTGCCCCTCGCGGGCGTAGGTGAAGCCCTTTGCGCGCCCGTCATACTGCGCATCGAGTGCGTCGGGCGTGTCGGAAGCATAGACGACCGAGGGCGAAAGCGGCGTCGCGACCGGGCGCGAGACGCTCTCGGGCCAGGGCGTTCGGCGGACGATGGTCTTGGGGGGCTGCATGGCGCGCTCCTTGGCGGACGTGAAAAGGGGGGCTGGCCGCCCCCCATCGCCTTTGGCGATTCCCCCCGAAGATATTTCGGATCGGAAGGGATCAGAAGTGGATGGCGCGTCCGTAGGCGTCGAGCACGCTTTCGTGCATCATCTCCGAGAGCGTCGGGTGCGGGAAGACGGTCTCCATCAGCTCGGCCTCGGTGGTCTCGAGCGTGCGGCCGACGACATAGCCCTGGATCAGCTCGGTGACTTCCGCACCGACCATGTGGGCGCCCAGAAGCTCGCCGGTCTTGGCGTCGAAGATCGTCTTGATCATGCCCTCGGGCTCGCCCAGCGCGATCGCCTTGCCGTTGCCGATGAAGGGGAAGCGGCCGACCTTCAGCTCGTAGCCCGCCTCCTTGGCCTTGGCCTCGGTGAGGCCGACCGAAGCGACCTGCGGCTGGCAGTAGGTGCAACCGGCGATCGAGTTCGGCTTGATCGGATGCGGATGGCCGCCGGCGATGAGTTCGGCCACCATCACGCCCTCGTGGCTGGCCTTGTGTGCGAGCCAGGGCGCGCCGGCGATGTCGCCGATGGCATAGAGGCCCTCGACCCCGGTGCGGCAGAACTCGTCGGTGATGACGTGGGTGCGGTCGATCTTGACGCCCGCCTCTTCAAGGCCGAGGCCTTCGACATTGCCGACGATGCCGACCGCCGAGATGACGGTGTCGAACTCGCGCGTCTCGGTCTTGCCGCCGGTCTCGATGTGGGCCGTCACCTTGCCCTTGGCGCGGTCGAGCTTCTTGACCGTCGCCTTTTCCATGATCGTCATGCCCTGCTTGACGAACTGCTTCCTCGCGAACGCGCTGATCTCGGCGTCCTCGACCGGCAGGACGCGGTCCATCACCTCGACGACCGTGGTCTTGGCGCCCAGCGTGTTGAAGAAGCTGGCAAATTCGATGCCGATGGCACCCGAGCCGATGACGAGGAGGTCCTTGGGCATCCGGGGCGGCAGCAGCGCGTGCTTGTAGGTCCAGACCAGATCGCCGTCAGCCTCGAGCCCCGGTAGTTCACGGGCGCGCGCGCCGGTCGCGACGACGATGGCCTTGGCGGTCAGTTCCTCGGTGCCCTTGTCGGTCTTGACCGTGACCTTGCCCTTACCGGCGAGCTTGGCCTCACCCATGATCGAGGTGACCTTGTTCTTCTTGAAAAGGTGTCCGATCCCGCCCGAAAGCTGCTTGGCCACACCGCGCGAGCGCTGGACGACCGCGTTGAGGTCAAAGCCGATCCCGTCCGCCTTGAGGCCGAAGTCCTTGGCGCGCTCCATCAGGTGGAAGACCTCGGCCGACCGGAGGAGGGCCTTGGTCGGGATGCAGCCCCAGTTCAGGCAGATGCCGCCCAGATGCTCGCGTTCGACGCAGGCGACGTTCAGACCCAGCTGCGCGCCCCGGATGGCGGCGACATATCCGCCCGGACCGGCACCGATCACGATCATGTCGAAGCTCTTCGCGGCCATGGTTTCCTCCCGTCTGGCGCCAGATGGCGAAAGTGGTTTAGCCCTAAACTATTCTCCCGAAGCGAGCAAGGAACGGCATGCCCTGCCCCCATGCACGGCGCGCATGGCTCATGGGGAAAGCGCCTTAAGCACCGCGCCGTACCCTTCTTCCTTCAGGAACCGTTCCTCGGCGAGGCTCGATGTCCGGCCAAGTGCCTCGTTGCGGTAGGGAAAGCGGCCGAAGCGGCGGATGACCTCGCGGTGGACGCGGGCATGAAGGAGATTTTCCTTCGCCTCGGGCATCCGGGTGAGGAAGAGCGCCACGCAGATCGCCTGCGCTTGCCGGCTCTCGGCATGTTCATAGGGCAGGTAGAAGAACTGCCTGATGTCGCCCTCGGTCCGCAGGTCATGACCCAGGGCGACGGACTGAGTCGCCGCCGAGAAGGCAAGTGTGTCGGTGGCGAAGGAAAGCCCGCTGCCGCGGTGGATGTTGCGCGGGATCTGGTCTGTCAGGATCAGGTAGGCAAGCGCCGTTTCCGGCCTGGTCAGCCAGTCGCGGAACCCACCTTCGCGGGCCTCCTCCCAGGCTGGTGCAAAACGGCGGCAGGCCTCGTCGACCTCGTCGCCGCCGGCATACCAGCCCTTCGGACCAATGCCGCGCCAGAACTCAAGAACCTCGCTTGGCCGTGTCATGCCCGCCTCCCGCCTGAGCCGAGGCTCGCAGGCTCACGCTGGTTTGGCAACCTGATCCGCTTCGCGGTGGGCGGCCTCTTCCTCGTAGGCGGCACCGATGGTCGTCGCGGTCGTGGCCGAGGGCGAGATGGCGACGAAGGCGCCAGCCTCGACGTTGCGGTGGCGGCGGCGCAGCATCCGCCAGACGGCGTAGGCTGCCAGAAGCCCCAGAAGAATGGCGAGGAAGAGGAAGAAGCCGGGCGGGCCCACCTGTTCCATCAGCCAGCCGACAAGGATCGGGCCGCCGATGGCGCCGACGCCGTTGATGAAGAGCAGCCCCGCCGAGGCCGACGCCATGTCCTCGGGCCCGAGATAGTCGTTGGCGTAGGCGATGGCGAGCGAGTAGAGCGGGTTCGCCGCGCCGCCGATCACAAAGCCGATGACCAGAAGTGCCGGGAAGGAATCGGACAGCCAGACCCCGGCCAGCATCACCAGCGACCCGGCCGCTGCGAGCGCCAGGATGAGGTGGCGGCGGTCCATGCGGTCGGACGCCCAGCCGATCGGGTACTGGCAGAGAAGCCCGCCGGTGTAGATGACCGCGACGAAGATCGAGATCTGCCGCACGCTGAGGCCCGCCTCGGTGCCGAAGACCGACGCCATGCCGAAGATCGCCGAGAAGACGCCGCCCAGGATGAAGACCGCCGCGCAGGCAAGCGGCGACGTCCGGTAGAGCGTCGCCAGGCTCATCCGCCGCGTGGTCGAGAAGGTGGGCGCGGGGCTCGCCGACAGAAGGATCGGCGCGAAGGCGATCGAGACCAGCACCGAGGGTATGACGAACAGCAGGTATCCGCCCGGATCGCCGAGGTTCAGGATGAACTGCGAGGAGATGATCCCCGCCATCTGGACGATGAGGTAGAGCGACATCGCCTGCCCGCGTGTGTCGTTGCCCGAGCTGTCGTTCAGCCAGCTTTCGACCACGATGTAGACGCCGCAGAAGCTGAACCCGATGATGGCGCGAAGCGCGACCCAGGCCCAGGGCTCGGTCACCGTCGGGAAGAGGATCAGGACCGCCGAGATGAAGGAGCCGAGCGCGGCGAAGACGCGGACATGCCCGACCTTCCGGATCATCTCGGGCGCCATGCGGCTGGCGAAGAGGAATCCGACGAAATAGGCCGACATGATCACCGACATCTCGGTCGTGGAGAAACCTTCGATGGCGCCGCGGATACCCAGAAGCGTGCCTTGCAGGCCGTTCCCCAGCATCAGGAACAGAAGGCCCAGGAACAGCGGCCAGGTGGTACGCAGGACAGTCAGCATTCGGGGTCTTTCCTCTGGTCCCACGAGCTACAGGGAGGCGCGCGGCGGGTATAGCTCAGGCGCGACATCGGCGCACCCTGTTACGGCGCGGGGATGAGAAGCGAGGCGTCGCCGTAGCTGAAGAAGCGGTAGTTCGCCGATATCGCATGGGCATAGATCTCGCGGATCCTCTTCTGTCCCATCAGCGCAGAGACCAGCATCAGCAGCGTCGATTTCGGCAGGTGGAAGTTGGTCATCAGCGCGTCGGTCACGCGGAACCGATAGCCGGGATAGATGAAGATGTCGGTCTCGCCCCGCCAGGCGCCGACACCCTCACCTGCGGCGGCGCATTCGATCAGGCGCAGCGCGGTGGTGCCGACCGGGATGATCCGGCCCCCTGCCCGGCGCGTCGCGTTGATCTCGGCGGCGGCCGTCTCGGTGACCTCGCCCCATTCGGCGTGCATCCGGTGGGAGGCGACATCCTCGACCTTGACCGGCAGGAAAGTCCCCGCGCCGACATGGAGCGTGACATGCGTGGTCTCGACCCCACGCGCGGCCAGCACCGCCATCAGCGCGTCGTCGAAATGGAGCGAGGCGGTTGGCGCGGCGACGGCGCCGGGGCGGCGCGCCCAAACGGGCTGATAGTCGGTCCGGTCGGCCTCGTCCGGCGCGCGCAGGCGTTCGATGTAGGGCGGTAGCGGCATCGCGCCCGCTGCGGCGAGCGCCGAGTCGAAGTCGGGGCCGGTCAGGTTGAAGGCGAGATGGGCCTGTCCCTCCGCAATGGCGGTGACCTCGGCCGAAAGGTCGGGCGAGAAGACGATTGTCTCGCCCGCGCGCAGCTTCCTCAGCGGCTTGACCAGCGCCACCCAGCTGCCGTCCGGCTGCGGCGAAAGCAGGGTCGCCTCGATCCTCGCGATGCCGTCGCCGGAGGTGGTGGCACGGGTCCGGGTGCCGGTCAGGCGCGCGGGAATGACCTTCGTGTCATTCAGGACCAGCCGATCGCCGGGCCGAAGGACGGAAGGCAGATCGGCCACGGTCAGGTCGCGGATCTCATCCCCGTCTGCCACCAGGAGCTTCGCCGACGTGCGCGGCCGCGCCGGCCGGAGCGCGATCCTGTCTTCCGGCAGCTCGTAATCGAAATCGGAGAGTTTCATGGCGCGTCCCGGTTTGGCGCAGCGTCTAGCCGGAACATGACGGGAAGGGAACCGGGTTTGGCGGCTGCCCCGGACCGCTCTTGCCGACCGTCCGGTGGACAGTCGCGCGGTCCGGTTGGCAGGGAGCGCAAGCGAAAGGCCAAGAGGCTCCCGGATTTGGCGAACGCCGGTAATCGGCTGCGAGTCCCACCCGGTGGACGGGCACGGGGCCGGTTTGAGCCTGGCCATCTCAAATCTGCGAGATTCGCGATGCCATCCCAACAGCCATCTGACGCGTCGATTGCACAGTCCGAGTCGCTGGGGGTCAGTTGGACGTCAGCCCGTTCTCACCCATCGCCTCGAACCGCGCCTTCTGACGCGGCGTCCAGCGGACGGTGAGGTGGTGGCCGTCGTCGCCCTCGCGTTCGGCGGTCACGATCCCCTCCTCGTGCAGCCAGGCGCGGCGCCTGCCCTCGGCAAAGCCCAGCGTCAGTTCCGCCTCGAACCGCTCGCCGTCCAGCGCGGCGGTCACCGCGTCCAGAAGCTCGGGCAATCCCTCGCCCGTGATTGCCGAGACGGCGAAGATCTGCGGCTTGCGGTCGGCGTGCGTCGTGTGCGCCGCTCTTCCCTCGGCATCCAGAAGGTCGATCTTGTTCCAGACCTCGATCAGCGGCGTTTCGTCCGCGCCGAGGTCGTGCATGATCTTCGCCACGTCCTCGGCCTGCGCCTCGGTATCGGGATGCGCGATATCGCGGACATGCAGGATGAGGTCGGCCTCGAGCACCTCCTCCAGGGTCGCGCGGAAGGCGGCGACCAGCTGGGTCGGCAGGTCCGAGATGAACCCCACGGTGTCCGAAAGGATCACCCGCAGCCCGGTCGGCAAGGTCACCGCCCGCATTGTCGGATCGAGCGTGGCAAAGAGCATGTCCTTCGCCATCACCTCGGCCCCGGTAAGCCGGTTGAACAGCGTCGACTTGCCGGCGTTGGTATAGCCCACCAGCGCCACCACCGGGAACGGCACCTTGCGGCGCGCGGCGCGGTGCAGTTCGCGGGTGCGCACCACCTTGTCGAGCTGGCGCTTCAGCTTGACGATCTGCTCGTCGATGGCGCGGCGGTCCGCCTCGATCTGCGTCTCGCCGGGGCCGCCGACGAAGCCGAGCCCGCCGCGCTGGCGTTCCAGGTGGGTCCCGGCGCGGACAAGGCGGGTGCGCTGGTAGCTGAGCGCCGCAAGCTCGACCTGCATGACGCCTTCCCGGTTCCGGGCGCGGTCGGCGAAGATTTCCAGGATCAGCCCGGTCCGGTCGAGGAGCTTCACGCCCCAGATCTTCTCGAGGTTGCGCTGCTGGACCGGCGTCACCGGCCCGTCGACAAGAACAAGCTCGACCTCGGCCGCCTCGAGCCGCGCCTTCAGCTCGTCCGTCTTGCCCTCGCCGAAGAGGTATCCTGCACGCACCTTCGGGAGCGGCACCACCTCGGCGCCCATGACCTCGAGCCCGGGCAGCGCCGCGGCGAGCGAGACGGCCTCCTCCAGCGCAGGGCCCGCCGGGCGGCGGTTGCGGTCGGACGTGAATTCGGGGTGAAGTACCCAGGCGCGGGTGGCGCGCGGGGTCCGGTCCTCAGGCGCGCTCAGTCTTCGCCCTCGTAGAGACTGATCGGCTGGCCGGGCATGATGGTCGAGATCGCGTGCTTGTACACAAGCTGGGACTGTCCGTCGCGGCGCAGCAGCACGCAGAAATTGTCGAACCAGGTAATCACACCCTGCAGCTTGACGCCGTTGATCAGGAAGATGGTGACCGGAACTTTTGTCTTGCGGACGTGATTGAGAAACGCGTCCTGCAGGTTCTGTTTGTCGTTAGCCATTATAATTCAGGCCTTTTTTCTTGCGCCCGCCCCCACGGCGGCACTCTTCTTGGGTCCGTGCCCTCGGCCAAGTATGTCTTGCGTAAGGCAAAGATTCCAGAGTGAAAAATGCGTCCTTGATATTAGTTTGCGGCGCAGCGGTCAGCTTCGCCAGAACTCCGGGTTGAGAAGCGCGATGATGGCCAGCGTCTCGAGCCGGCCGAGAACCATCGCCGCCATCAGGATCGACTTGGCGGATGTGCCGAGCGCCGAGAGGTGGACCGGCACCTCGGCGCCGACCTGCGACACCGGGCCGGTGGTCGAGAGCGATGCAACCGAGAGGACCATCGACTTTTCGAAGTCGAGACCGGTGAGCGAGAGCGCCGCCGCGATGATCGCCAGCGACATTGCGAAGAGCATGAAGAAGATCCAGGCGATCTCGGCGCCCTGCCGTCTCAGGCGACGCGCCGCCTGTCCCGAGCCGCCGATCGAGGACGGGTGGACCAGCCGTTCCAGCTCGCGCCGGGAATGCAGATAGAGCGCCCAGACCCGCAGCAGCTTGACGCCCCCCGCCGTCGTCGCCACGCCGCCGCCGACGACGGCCAGGCCCATCAGCAGGATCCCCGTCGTCTCGAGCCCCGACCAGCCGCGCGCATCGACCCAGTCCACCGAGACGAAGCCCGTCGTGGTCAGGAACGACAGGACTGTGAAGACCCCGCCCCACGCAGCGCGGAGCGAGACCCAGGCGTCGACATCCTCGCCCAGCTCGACTGCGCCCAGCCAGTGCCGGAGGAGAAGGAAGAGCGGCACCACCGTGATGATGACAAGGCCCAGCCGCAGCTCGTGGTCGGTCGCAAGGCGGCGGCCGAGATCGGGCTGGCTGACATTGGTGAAGAGCGCGCGCGAAAGCGCGAAGACAAGAAAGAGCGCGACGAAGACTTCGCCCTCGAGCCCCCAGCCGGCCGGCGTCACGCCGGGCGGCACGATGCCCGAGGTCGAAAGCGTGCTCATCGCCACGATCAGCGCCGGGGTCGCGTTGCCGCCGGCCAGGATGAGGAGAAGCCACAGCACCGCCGTCAGCCCGACATAGACCGGCCAGAGCGAAAGCGCCGTCGCGACGATCCGCACGCTCGTCTCGCGCGGGCGGAAGCCGGGCGCGCCGGTCGTCGCCGCTCCCTTGCCGACAGTCTCGTCCGAGAGAACTTCGAACCCGCCGAGGTTCATCGGCGCGAGCAGCGATGCCGCGACGACCCACATGAAGAAGCCGCCCATCCAGCCGACGAGCCCGCGCCAGAGATGGATGGTCAGCGAGAGCCGCCCGGGATCCTCGTAAAGCGTCATGCCCGTGGTCGTCAGGCACGACAGCATCTCGAACCAGGCGTTCAGGAAGCTGGTATCGCGGACGATCTCCTTGAACGGGATCGCGAACATCACCGGCAGAACTACGAAGGCGCCCAGAAGTGCAATGAGGTGGCTGCGGGCGACCCTTCGCGGCCGGATGTTGGCCGTCGCGAACGCCAGGAGCGTCGTGAAGACCAGGAACAGGATCATCCCGTAGAAAAAGACCCGCGCCTCGACGAGGTTGTCCATCGCATAGGCGTGGAGCGCCGGGATCAGCATGGTCAGCGCGCCGATCCCGATCAGGTTCACCAGAAGCGGCAGGTCGAGGATGCGGCGCATCAGAAGAAGTCGATCGAGACCTGGAGAAGCCGTTCGACCTCGGGCACGTCACTTGCCATTGCGAAGAGCGCGATGGCGTCGCCTTC
>JBNLCA010000298.1:0-6833 GCA_050303575.1 Paracoccaceae bacterium | reverse complement strand
CGGACACAAGCGGCAAGGTCAGCTACCAGGAAACCGAGTTCAGCAAGAGGCCGCCGCCCGGCTACGAGGATATCAAGGGCCAGCGCGCGGCGCATCTGGTCAAGGAGATCGTGGACTTCATCGACAACAACCCGGGCAAGTCCTCTTACAGGTTCGTCGTCTTCGACGTGTTCATGGGCGGCAAGGCGATCCGCGACATCAGAAGCAATGTCTTCGAAGAGGTGTTAAGGCGCAGACCGCACGCCGCCTCGAAGATCGAGTTCGAAAGCATCTGGCTGCGCGAGCAGCACGGGTTCGAGCGCAGCGACCTCGCGCCCGAGGTCCACCACCTCTTGAACTTCCTGAACTTCGCCGACGATCCTGGACCGGCGATGACGCGGCTGCGCGATGCGGCGCACGAGTCGGACGAGTCTTTCCGCTCTGCCGTGCATGAATTCGCGCTCGACACCGTGCGTCGCGACCCTTCCGGCAGCAGCGTCTCGCTCGACCGTGTCCGGTCGCAGCTGGAGAGCTGGGACAAGCTGAACGATCCCAAAGTGCTGGCAAGGCTCCGCAGCATCTTCCTGGCCGATCCGGAGGCGCGGGCGTATCTCCTCGGCGACGGGCTCGTGCCGCAGCCGCCGTTCCGGTCCGACAGCCTCACCCCTGGCGAAAACCTCGCCGAGCGGATCATCCCGGTACGCCTCGCGTCCGGCGACGACATGAAGATGGTCATGGAACCGGGCACCAGCACCGATCCGATCATCATCGTCGACATCAAGACCGGCAAGTTCGAGGTTCTGCCGCTTGGCATCGTCGATCCTGAGACGGGCCAGAAACTCTCCTCGCAGCGCGCCATCGTCGCCGCTATTCTGCAAGGCCACTTCAAGTTCGACTGGGGCAAGTGAGCAATGACTGATCCGGTCCTTGGCGACGATACGGCCGCGACGGTCCCGCTGGTCCTGTCGCGACGGCTGAAGTGGAACGATGTCACCGGACGCCTGCATGCGGCAGGTTGGGACCCGCTCGATCCGGTCGATGATCCGGGACCGACCGAATGGCGTGCTGCCGGCGCCTCGCTCTGGCTGATGCGCGACCTTGCTACCCGAAACCTCGTCCTTAGGAATCCACCCGGCGGCACGGTTCCGTCTGGCCTTGTCCGGATGCGCGACGACGAGGTTGCGGCGCTGGCCGGCTCGAGCGATCCGCAGGATCGGCTGGCAGCCCTCCAAGGGGCCGGACAGGCCGGTCCGCACATCGCCGCCGCCTGCGGACTGCTGCTTTCGGCCGATCCCGAACCGGCTGTGGCCGAGCGCGCGCTGGCGCTTCTGGACCAGGTTGCCGACGAGGTAGGGGCGCAGGTCACCGACCCGGCCGCCGCACTTTTCTCGCTCCCCGGCTGGCGGCGCGAGAAGCTTCAGATGATGCGCTGGTGGATGCACGACCGCCCGGCCGATCCAGCCCGCATCGAAGGCGCGCTCGCCCGTGCGCTGGCGGACCCGGACTGGGAGATCGCGGTGACCGCGATGCTGGCGGCCGGAACGCTTGGCCTTGCCGGTCTGGGCAGGGCCGTCCGCCGCATGCCCCTGCCCGAGGGCAAGCGCCTGGGCCTGACCCATGACGAATCCCGCCTGATCCTTGCGCTGCGGGACGCGGTCCTGACGCGGCTTGGCCAACCCTCTGGCAAGGCGCTGCCGCCGGGCGTGGACGCCGTTCTGGGCGGCGATCCTGACCTGCTCCCACCGGGCCTGCGCGACATTGCCGCCGCGCTCAGCCAGCCGCTGCCCGAAGGCACCCCGCCGGAACCGCGCGAAGGGGTCACCCTTGGGGCCGCAGGCCCGGCGCTGGATGACGGCACGCTCCTGACCTGGGTGCCGCCGGCAACCTACCGGCTAGGCACCCCCCACCAGCCGCGCGGCGCGGTGCCGAACCCGCCACACCGGGTGACGCTCGCCGCGGGCTTCTACATCGAGACCGAGCCCCGCCCGCCCACGGATCTTGCCACCGCGCGGGCAGAGGCCGAACGGCGCGGCGGAAGTCTGCCGACGCCGGACCAGTGGGAGATGGCGGCCCGCGGCGCGGACGGCCGCCGCTACCCGTGGGGGATGAATGCCGCGATGACCGCGGACCTCTCGCCCCTCGGCCTTGCCGGACTGGGCTTCGGCCCCGGCGAATGGCTCGATCCCGGACCCGGCGCGACCCCCCTCGCGGCCGGTGGCGAGGCCTCACCGATCCCGGCCATTCGCCTGCCTTCCGCTGCGTCAGATTTGCGCAGCTATCGGACTGTTTTCGTGGTATAAGTCCCGCACTGACGTTTTGATTCGAATGCTTTTTTCAAGAAGCGCCGCGACAACAGGGGGTTTCCAGCGGCATGACCCAATTTTCATTGATCCTTTGCATCCAGAACCGCATTTACAGGGAAGGCCTTCACAAAGCACTCGCCGACAACCCCGACATCCGATCGATCCGCGTCTGTGACGGCCCCGGCCGCATGGGCTCGGGCATGTCGGACGGGGCCGAGGCGATCCTTGTCGACGTCCGGTCGGGCGGTGACGACGCAGCCTCGGGCGTCCGCGCCGCCTTCGCGGCGGCCTCCGGCCGTCCGGTCGTCGCCCTTGGTCTCGACCAGGATGACGGCGCGCTCCTCGCCTCGGTCGAGGCCGGGGCGGCGGCCTGCGTCACCTCGGACCAGTCGCTCGACGACCTCGTCTCGATCACCCGTGCCGCGCTGAGGGGAGAGCTCGTCTGCCCGCCCCGCATCGGCCGGCTTCTGCAGGAACGCCTGCTCCGCCTCTCGCGTCCCGAACGCGAGGCGCACCGGCTGACGCACCTGTCCAGCCGCGAGCACCATATCCTGTCGCTCCTGACCGACTGCCTGTCGAACAAGCAGATCGCACGGACGCTCGGGCTCGAGGTCTCGACGATCAAGAACCACGTCCACAACATCATCGTGAAGCTGAACGTCCGCAACCGGACCGAGGCGGCGGCGATGCTGCGCGGCGCGGGCCACGGCTTCGCTGCGGAGTAGGCGGGACAATCCGGCGCGCCGGGTATGCCTCAGTCCGGCCAGACATAGATCAAGCGCGACGCCTCGTCTTCGGCGTCGCGCTCGATCGCCTTGATGCCGCGCCACGAGCGCCAGAGACCTGGCATCAGATAGCCGATCCCGGGCAGGGCAATCATGCCAAGGCCCAGGACAGCCGAGGCATGCAGACCCAAGGCTGCCCCGGCGTCGATGTGGGGTGCAAGAAGCCTGAGCAGGATCAGTGGCGCGCCGCCACCAAGCACCATGCCGACGAGAACCACCGCGGCAAAACTGCCATAGACGAGCCTTGCAACCCAGTCGAAGAGGACGAGGCCAGTTTCCTTGCGGTATCCGGAGATGGCCGCCGGTGTCCTGCGGACGACAATCCGGCCCGGCTCGATCAGGTAACGCGCGCGCAGGTTGGCCTTGAGCGCGGCGGCGTCATGCTTGATGAGGCCGCCGATCAGTCCCGCGCCAAATGCGGCCAACTGGGCGGCCCAGAGGTTCCAGAGCAGCCGGTCCGACAGGCCCAGATAGGCCGGCGGAAGCGCAAGAAGCGCAAGAGCAGTCAGCGCGGGAACGGCGACAAGGACACCGGCAGCCAGAGACCTGCGGAACGCCGCGGCTTGGCCGAGGCGAATGTAGGCGGGGAAGAAGAGAACGAGAGGCAGCCAGAACAGCGAGCCGATCACGATCCCCCGCGTCGTTCCGGCAAAGAAGGCATGGATCGCGAAGAGGTTCGGTAACGCCAGAAGGATCATCCCGGCTCCGCGGAACCGGGCAGCCTGCGATGCAGTCGCTCCGGGCGGCGGAACAGACACTAGTGGCCCGGGAGCGAAAAGCCGCGGCCGCCCAGCGCCCTTTGCCAGGCATTCACCTGGTCGAGCGGATCGGAACAGAACAGGGCGCACCAGCCGTTCGGATCGTTCCGCCGCAAGCTCTGCTGGAACTCGTCAAACCACGAGTCGATAAGGCCCTTGCCTGTGGTGACGATCTTTTCCACGAACGCCTCGACCGCGCGAAGCCCCCGGTTGACCGCGCCGGCAAATGTCCGGCCGATGCGACGCGCCCTGTCCTTGACACCAAGCCAGTTGTCGAGCTTGTCGAGAAGGAAACCGGCCGCGATCGAGATCCCGACGCCGATTCCGACGACGACTATCACCGGCACCGCGGCAGCGCCTGCTGCAACGGCTGCCGAAGCGATCGCCGCCGCTGCGATGATACCGATGAAGCCGGCAATCCAGACCTTTACGAAGGTGACGCCAAGTGCACCCAGAAGATCGCCCCAGTTCTTCTCGGGATCCTCGCTCTTGATGAAGTCGTTGACGTCGAAAGCTGCCGCGATGGCAAATCCGATGAAGTTTCCCTTTGCGGCCGAGCGAGCGGCAGAGCCGGCGCCCGCGCCGGTCGTCGGTGCCGCCATGACGTCGGCATAGCTCGACACATAGCTCATCTTGCCGTTGCGCAGACCGTAGGCAATCGCCGTCAGGAACGAGCGCGACCTGTGTACGCCCTTGAAGATGATCGCGTGCTTGCCACCCCACGAGGCGATGCTCTTGACGTAGAACCGGCCCTGCAAGATCACTTCCTTCAGGGCAGCGACGATCTGGCCCCGATTTCCGCGCCCCACCTCGCGAGCGAAGAGCGCCACGTTGCCCGCCTCGTTTGCCGTGTTTGCCACCGTGTTCTGTGCGAGCGACCCCGACAGCCATCCAAGCTGCTGGTCCGACAGGTCATCGACATTGTGCGCGCCCGGCCCTACCGCGCCGGGCCCGGTCGCCGCTTCGCAGACCATGATCAGATCGATCTCGGTATTCGTCTCGGTCACACCTTCGGACAGAAAGGCCGAAAGGTCCGCCTCGTTTCCCTCGGACATGACCGGAATGCCTCGACCCTGATCGAGCGGTTGCAACCCGTCTCTCCGAGGGCCGGCCAGGACACCGACCTGAACATCCTCGGGACGCGTCAGAAGCGCAGGATCGAGATTTTCAAGAAGCCGGGCGTTGTTGCCGTTCACCGTCAGGTCGAGTGGCCCGCCACTCCCCGGAACGGTATTGATCAGTATCGTCGGTTCGGACGCCGTCTCGGGGAGGATGCCGCTGGTTGCGCCGCCGACAGTCACCGCGACGGACATGCTCCGGTCAGAGAGGTTCTCGAGCCAGAGCTGGTTGCCCTGCCGGCAGGCGCAAGCAGCCTGGTCCGGCGGTTCTGCAGGGTAACCGGTCATCATCGTCGTGGGTGGTTGGCCGGGTGTCAGGTCCTGCATCGTCACGTCACCTTCAATGCACTGTGGATTATAGTCTTGCGCTCACGCTCGGAACGGGTCGGATCTGCAATGCAGGCAAACGACGCCATTCTCAGCACGAAATCAACCCCGTACTGGGCCGAGAGAAGCGCGTAGCCGGCGATGCTGTCCTTCTGCGCAAGCCCTACGCCGGCGCAGAAATCGATCGCCACCCGCACCAGCCGGCGCGCTTCGTCCTTCGGGATCGCGGGAACAATCTCTTTCACATCTCGCGCCAGATCCTCGGCAAAATGCCGTTCCTGACGGCGGGCCATGGCGTCCAAATAGATGTCCCGAAGCACGAAGGTCGCCCGCGGCTGGTTCGAGCCCTCGGCCGGCGGCTCTCGCAAGGCATAGAGTGTCGAACCCGCCGCCGACACCCCGGCGATGCGATATGGCCCCAAGAGCGCACGGGCGTCGCTTTCGGCCAGATGCGGACGCAGATCCTCAAGCGTTTCGGGGTCGTAGAAGCGGAAGTAGAGCCAACGCCCGTCCGTCTCCGAGCGAATTCGGGTGAGCCGACGAAAGTGATCGGTTACCTGGTCGATCTCCCGCTCCGTGCGCAGCAGAAGCATGGTCGCTCGGCCCCAGAGCATCCAGGGTGCATCGCCGCGGGTGAAGAGATTGCGTGTAAAGTCGGAGTCGGGCTCAAGCCGGACCAGCCACGGCGCGACATCACGAAGATCCTCTGCTGCCTTGCCGCGAAAGAGACAGCGGTGCTCCAGCCCCGAAGCTTCGATCACCTCGGGCAGGTGCGGCACCTGCGCCGCGTCGAGAAGCGCAAGGCAAGCCGCTCCGCCGGTGGCATCGAAATACGGTGCGAGGGTCTCGGGAAGCGTCCTGCCGTCACCAGAAATGAGCGGGTCCACATCGAACCGCGCGGTCGACAGGGGCGGCGCATCCGGTGCGCCGATCCCGGTCTGCGCGCGCGCCGGAAGATGAAGAATATGCTCCAGGAAACTCACCTGGCCCTCGCTGACACAGGCGGCCTCGATCCGTGCCGCGTGGCCGTCCTGCGGGTAGCGCTGGCGCCAGATGCCCGCCGGCAGAAGCGTCTCGCAGATGGACCGGTCCACGCCATGCTCGGCAAGCTGCGCCAGCATCATGGCGCGCGCGGCGTCACCATTTCCCGCGCGCGCACCTCCCACGAGGCGCAGAACGGACCCGTCCGGCATCGCGCAGGAGAAGGTTCCCAAATGGCATTCCATGAGTCCGTCCGCTCAAACTTGCCTTCCGTGTCAGGCAAGACGGTTCTACCAACGAGAACCTGTGCGTCCAGACCGGATTGGACCGGATCAAGCCGGCCTGGTTCGTGACATTGACGCCGGCAGCGCGCGTGGATGCGCGATCGCTCGACGAACGCTCGCATCCCAAGGCCGGAGCGGGCTTGCTGACTGGTTCTTGCAAGGATGATGGTGCCCCAAGACGGACTCGAACCGCCGACCCCCTCATTACGAATGAGATGCTCTACCAACTGAGCTATTGGGGCACACGGGCGGGCGTTTAGCAGGGATGCGGGCCAAGGGGTAGCCCCTATTTTTGCTC